>NZ_JBFAXI010000068.1:0-8506 GCF_040680735.1 Streptomyces sp. NPDC051987
GCCATCCAACCCCTGGGGGGGGCGCCCACCCAACCCCCCCCCCCCCCCCCCCGCTCCCAGTTCGGGCGTACGAGCGTCAGACCTCCACGACCACCGGGAGGATCATCGGCCTGCGGCGATAGGTGTCCGACACCCACTTGCCGAGGGTCCGCCGGATGAGCTGCTGCAGCTGGTGGGGCTCCACGACCCCGTCCTGCGCCGAGCGTTCCAGGACTTCCGAGATCTTCGGCAGGACGTCCGCGAACGCCGAGTCCTCGATGCCCGAGCCGCGGGCCTGGACATGAGGCCCGCCCGTGATCTTGCCGGTGGACGAGTCGACGACGACGAAGACCGAGATGATGCCCTCGTCGCCGAGGATCTTGCGGTCCTTGAGGGCCGGCTCTCCGACGTCGCCGACCGAGAGGCCGTCGACGTACACATATCCCGCCTGGACCTTGCCGGAGATCTTGGCCTTGCCCGCCACGAGGTCGACGACGACACCGTCCTCGGCGATGACGATGCGGTCGTGCGGGACGCCCGTGAGAGCGCCGAGCTCGGCGTTGGCGCGCAGGTGGCGCCATTCGCCGTGGACCGGCATCAGGTTCTTCGGCCGGCAGATGTTGTAGAAGTACAGCAGTTCGCCGGCGGAGGCATGTCCGGAGACGTGCACCTTGGCGTTGCCCTTGTGGACGACGTTGGCGCCCCAGCGGGTCAGGCCGTTGATGACGCGGTAGACCGCGTTCTCGTTCCCGGGGATGAGGGACGAGGCCAGGATGACCGTGTCGCCGTCGACGATGCGGATCTGGTGGTCCCGGTTGGCCATCCGGGAGAGGGCGGCCATCGGTTCGCCCTGGGAGCCCGTGCAGACCAGGACCACCTCGTGGTCGGGAAGGTCGTCGAGCGTCTTGACGTCGACCACCAGGCCCGGCGGGACCTTCAGGTAGCCGAGGTCCCGCGCGATGCCCATGTTGCGGACCATGGAGCGGCCGACGAAGGCGACCCGGCGTCCGTACTCGTGGGCCGCGTCCAGAATCTGCTGGATGCGGTGGACGTGGCTGGCGAAGCTCGCCACGATGATCCGCTTGCGGGCACCGGCGAAGACCTGGCGCAGGACGTTGGAGATGTCGCGCTCGGGCGGGACGAAGCCCGGGACCTCGGCGTTCGTCGAGTCGGCGAGGAGGAGGTCGATGCCCTCTTCGCTCAGCCGCGCGAACGCGTGCAGGTCCGTGAGGCGGCGGTCCAGCGGGAGCTGGTCCATCTTGAAGTCGCCGGTGTGGACCACCATGCCCGCGGGGGTGCGGATGGCCACGGCCAGGGCGTCGGGGATGGAGTGGTTGACGGCGATGAACTCGCAGTCGAAGGGGCCGACGCGTTCCCTCCGGCCCTCGGCCACTTCCAGGGTGTAGGGGCGGATGCGGTGCTCCTGGAGCTTCGCCTCGATGAGCGCGAGGGTCAGCTTGGAGCCGATCAGCGGGATGTCCGGCTTCTCGCGGAGCAGGAAGGGGACACCGCCGATGTGGTCCTCGTGGCCATGGGTGAGGACGATGCCCTCGACGTCGTCGAGGCGGTCCCGGATGGACGAGAAGTCCGGCAGGATCAGGTCGATTCCGGGCTGCTCCTCCTCGGGGAAGAGCACTCCGCAGTCGACGATCAGCAGGCGGCCGCCATACTCGAAGACGGTCATGTTGCGGCCGATCTCGCCGAGGCCGCCGAGCGGCGTGACGCGGAGGCCGCCTTCGGGGAGCTGTGGCGGCGCGCCGAGTTCAGGATGCGGATGACTCAAAAGACTCTCCTCACCACGCACGCCACGTACCGGTCGGGCACGTGGCGTGCGTGACGTTCGTGCATAAGCAGTTGTCATTGTCTTGATGGGGTGCGGGCACCGGTGGTCCCGCTTATTCAGTTGTGAGGCGTTGCTGCGCGGACGACCGCGCCAAGTCTGTTGTCAGAGTTGTACCCCGCCAGCGGCAAGATCGATCTTGAGCTGACCGATCTCTTCGGCCGAGCACTCGACCATGGGGGGGCGCAGGGGGCCGGCGGGCAGTCCCTGGAGGGCGAGCGCGGCCTTGGTGGTCATCACGCCCTGGGTGCGGAACATGCCGGTGTAGACGGGAAGCAGCTTCTGGTGGATCTCGGTGGCCTTGACGACGTCACCGGAGGTGTACGCGTCGACGAGGGCGCGCAGGTCGGGGGTGACCAGGTGGCCGACGACGGAGACGAAGCCGACCGCGCCCACGGAGAGCAGCGGGAGGTTCAGCATGTCGTCGCCCGAGTACCAGGCGAGCCCGGACTGCGCGATGGCCCAGCTCGCGCGGCCGAGGTCGCCCTTGGCGTCCTTGTTGGCGACGATCCGCGGGTGCTCGGCGAGGCGGACGAACGTCTCGGTGCTGATCGGGACGCCGCTGCGGCCGGGGATGTCGTAGAGCATGACGGGCAGCCCGGTCGCGTCGGCGACGGTCGTGAAGTGCCGGTACAGGCCCTCCTGCGGGGGCTTGTTGTAGTACGGCGTGACGATCAGCAGGCCGTGGGCGCCGTCGCGCTCGGCCTGGCGGGCCAGCTCGACGCTGTGGTGTGTGTCGTTGGTGCCGACTCCGGCCAGGACGTGGGCACGGTCCCCGACCGCCTCCAGTACGGCTCGTACCAGGTCCGATTTCTCCGCGTCGCTGGTGGTGGGGGACTCGCCGGTGGTGCCGTTGATGATCAGGCCGTCGTTGCCTGCGTCCACCAGGTGGGTGGCGAGCCGCTGGGCGCCGTCGAGGTCGAGTGCGCCGTCCGCCGTGAAAGGCGTGACCATGGCGGTGAGGACCCGCCCGAAGGGGGTCTGCGGAGTGGAGATCGGAGCCATGGGTTACACGCTACTCGCTGACCACTGTGTGGTCTGCCCTCGGGATGCGGGGAAAGTCATGACAAATGCGGAGCCCGGCACTGCCTGCTCGGGGGTTCAAGCAGTGCCGGGTCCGTTTGATCAGGCTAGATGAACTTCTCTAAATGCCGCAATACGGACACTTCTCCAGGCTGATCCGTACATCTGTGCCGAGCACGTCAAGATGACCGCGTCAGACGGCCTGGGCCTGGCGCGCGAGCGCCGTCAGGGCGCCACCCGGCCGTTGGCGTTGAAGGCCGCGTAGGTGAGCGGCATGAGCCTGGCCCACTCGGCCTCCATCTTCTCGCCGACCATCTCGATCTCCCGCTGCGGGAAGGACGGCACCCTGGCCAGCTCGTGCTGGGTGCGCAGCCCGAGGAAGTGCATCAGCGAGCGGGCATTGCAGGTGGCGTACATCGAGGAGAACAGCCCCACGGGCAGGACCGCGCGAGCCACCTCGCGGGCGACGCCGGCGGCGAGCATCTCCTGGTAGCGCTCGTACGCCTGGATGTACGACTCCTGCATCGAGCGTTCCACGATCTCCTGCTGGGCTTCGGTGCCCGGCACGAACTCGTACTTGCCTGGACGCCCCTGCTGCACCAGCTTGCGGTCCTCGCCGGGGACGTAGAAGACCGGCTGGAGCTCGCGGTAGCGGCCGGACTCCTCGTTGTACGAGTTGTGGACGACGAAACCGTTCGCGAGGAAGTTGTGCCACGGGCCTTCCACGGAGAGGTCGTAGGTCATCTCCTCGCCGTCGGCCTCGATGGCGACGACCTGGTCCGGCACCGCCTTGGCGATCTCGCCGCCGCGCCGGGCCAGCGCCTGCTCCCCGGCGCTCTTGGTCGCGTGGCACGGCTCGCAGGCCGGCGCGAGGTTCTTCTCGTCGAGGGCCTGGCGCAGGTCACCGGCCACCGGGACGACGTGGTCCAGGGCGAGCTGGTCCCGCGGGAAGTCCGCACCGCAGAGGTGGCAGGTGTCAATCTCCTTGATCAGCCGTTCGCGCTGCATGGAGGTCCACACGCCGATGCCCCGGCGCAGGCTCGGCGGGACCAGCCCCTGCGACGGACTCGGCATCGTGCCGGAGACCAGGACGGCGTCCCCGACGGAGAGCTCTCCCGCCTTGCACCAACCCTCCGGGGTGAAGAGGGCGTGGTCGACCGTGCAGCGAAGGGACTTGCCCGAGGCGGTGGTGATCTTGACGAGCGGCTTCACGCCCGACTCGATCACGTCGACGATCCTGGCCCGCTGGGCGATCAGGGTCTCCTCGTCGTAGCAGCGCACGTGGTTGCGGCGGACCGATTCGAGCTTGCGGATGCGGGTGCTGGGGTGCAGTTCCCGGAACTCCGCGACGGCGGACTCGGCCGCCTCACGGTTCTCGTACAGGCCGAGGTAGTGGTTGGTGTCGCCGCGTCGCACCTGGGCCATCCACTTGCCCGCCCGGCCGTGCCAGGTCACGCCGCCGGCCGAGTGCGGCAGACGGTCCTCGACACCCAGGTGCCAGAGCTTGTACAGCTCGGCGATGGTGCGACGGCGCAGATGGCCGGCCTCGCTCTCCAGCGTGATCTCGGTGTCCCCGGCGATGCACCACCCCACGCGGTGCCGCATGAACTCGCGGAAGACGAAGATCGGGGCGCTGATGAAGAAGGTCATCGAGTTGTGCTCGAAGGGGCTGCCGTGGCGGTCGCGCATCAGGTAGTTGATGAGGCCCTTGGAGCGCTCGGGGTCCTTCTGCAGCTCCTCCAGGGACTGCTCGCCGGCGGTGGAGACACGTGCGGCCCACAGCACGTCGGAGTCGGCCGCGCTGTGCTTGACCAGCTCGACGGTGACGTCGCTCCGGAAGCTGGGTTTGAGGTCGTCGGCGGGGGTGTCGGTCACGGCTCGGAGGGTCCTTCCATCACTTCTCTCGGGCGGCGCCCACTCTACGGCCCGGCACTGACATCGGGGCGTTCGGTGCCGGGGCATGACATACGGCGGCGAATTTCTGTGAATTCGGCGGAACCGGGCACCTTTCGGGTCACTCGCCCGTCTGGGTAGATGACAGACAGCCGTTCGATCCCGAAAGGGGATGCACCGCCCATGTTCGGTCGGCGTGAACCGGTCCCGTTCGCCTTCCTCGCCGAAGCCGACGGGTTCCGCAGCAATGTGACCCCGCCGCCGCGTCAGCGGTCGTCCGTGAGTCAGATGGCCGGGCGGTGGCTGCTCGGGCTCACCATCGTGGCCGGGCTGGTGGGCGCGCTGGTGCTCGGCATGCCGGCGCTGTCCACGCCGTCGGACACGCAGACCCAGCAGTCACAGGCCTCCCAGGGCCGCTGAACCCTTCCGGACCCCCGTGAGTGGTGGGCGGGGACACGGGCGGATAGCCTCACCGGGCACAGCCCACGCAAGGATTGAGTGAGGACCAGCCGTGCCCCTGCCCTTCCTGACGGCCGACCGCACCCACGACGCGGCGTTCCACGACACCCTGCCGTACGACGACCGGGACCGCTGGCGGCGCCCCTACCGGCCGGGCCCGTGGCGGGTCGGCGGGGCCGCCCTGTGGCTGCTGCTCGCCTCGTTCGTCCTCTTCGGGGCGGTCGCGCTGGCCCTGACCGGATCGCTGTCCTCCGCCGCCGTGGTCCTCGGCGTCGCGCTGCTGATCATCGCCGCCGCGCTGCGGATACTGCGCATGGGCGTGTGGGTGAGCGCGTACGGCGTGCGCCAGGTGGGTCTGCTGTACACCCGGACGGTGCCCTGGAAGCGGGTCGTCGAGGTGCGTACGGCGCAGCAGCCGGTGCGCTGGCTGGGGCTGCCGCGGACCGTGCAGGGGCAGGCGCTGACCCTCGTGCGCAGGGACCGCAGCCCGGCGGACACCGACCCGCTGCTGACCACGCACGGCATGGACTTCGTGGGCCGGGCGTCGGCCTTCGACCGGGCGGCGGACGCGGTGGAGGCGTGGGCGGCGGAGTACCGGCACGGATAGCTCCGCTGGAAGCGCCGTGATGTGCCGTGATGTGCCGTCTTTCGTCTGCGGCGCCGTCGCGGCTGGTCGCGCAGTTCCTCCCCCAGCCTTCGGCCGGGGGTACCCCTAGCGCCCCCCTACGGGGCGCCGCTGCTGTCGTGCAGGGCGATGGCGCGCTGCATGGCCTTGCGGGCGCGCGGGGTGTCGCGGGCGTCGTGGTAGGCGACGGCGAGGCGGAACCAGCTGCGCCAGTCGTCGGGGGCGGCCTCGGTCTCGGCCTTGCGCTTGGCGAAGACCTCGTCGGCCGAGTCCCGGTCGATCCGGCCGCCGGGCGTGCGCTTCAGCTCGTCCACGGGCAGGCCGCCCTCGGCGTCGAGTTCGGCGGCGAGGGCGTTGGCCCGGCGGACGAACTGGGTGTTCTTCCACAGGAACCACAGGCCGATGACCGGCAGGATCAGCACCGCCACCCCGAAGGTGACGGTGAGGACCGTGCCGGTCTGGATGAGCAGCACTCCCCTGCTGCCGACCAGGACGAAGTAGAAGAGGAGGACGGCGGCCGTCAGGGCGTAGGAGAGCTTCGCGCGCATGTCGTCCCGCCGGTTCAGCTCAGGTCCAGGAAATTCTCCAGGCCGAAGGTCAGGCCCGGAGTGGTCACCACGCGGCGGGCGCCGAGCAGGATGCCCGGCATGAAGCTGCTGTGGTGGAGGGAGTCGTGGCGGATGGTGAGGGTCTCGCCCTCGCCGCCGAGGAGGACCTCCTGGTGGGCGAGGAGGCCGCGGAGGCGGACGGCGTGCACGGGGACGCCGTCCACGCTGGCGCCCCGCGCGCCGTCCAGGGCGGTCACCGTGGCGTCCGGCGCCGGGGCGGTGCCGGCCGTACGGCGGGCCTCGGCGATGAGCTGGGCCGTGCGGGTGGCCGTGCCGCTCGGCGCGTCCACCTTGTTCGGGTGGTGGAGCTCGACGACCTCCACCGACTCGAAGTACGGGGCGGCGATCTGCGCGAACTTCATCGTCAGCACGGCCCCGATGGAGAAGTTCGGGGCGATGAGCACGCCGGTCTGCGGGGACTGGGCGAGCCAGCCCCTGAGCTGCGCGAGGCGTTCGTCCGTCCAGCCGGTGGTGCCGACGACGGCGTGGATGCCGTGGCGCACGCAGAAGTCGAGGTTGCCCATCACCGAGGCGGGGGTGGTGAGTTCGACGGCGACCTGGGCACCGGAGGCCTCCAGCGCCTCCAGCCTGTCGCCCCGGCCGAGGGCGGCGACCAGCTCCAGGTCCTCGGCGGCGTCGACCGCCTGGACCGCCGCGGACCCGATCCGGCCCTTGGCGCCGAGGACCGCCACGCGCAGCTTGCTCATCTTCTTCGTTCCTTACCGGTGGTGTGTCAGGCGACGGCGTCGTGCAGGCGGGCGGCCTGCTTGTCCTTGAGCGGGCCGATGACCGACAGCGACGGGCGCTGTCCCAGGATGTCGCGGGCGACCGAGCGGACCTCGTCCGGGGTCACGGCGGCTATCCGGGCCAGCATGTCGTCGACGGACATCTGGTCGCCCCAGCACAGTTCGCTCTTGCCGATACGGTTCATCAGCGCGCCGGTGTCCTCCAGGCCCAGCACCGTGGAGCCCTGGAGCTGGCCGATGGCGCGCCCTATCTCGTCGTCGGGCAGACCGTCCTGGGCGACCCGGTCGAGCTCGTCCCGGCAGATCTTGAGCACGTCGTGCACCTGCGAGGGCCGGCAGCCGGCGTAGACGCCGAAGAGGCCGCAGTCGGCGAAGCCGGAGGTGTAGGAGTACACGCTGTAGGCCAGGCCGCGCTTCTCGCGGACCTCCTGGAAGAGCCGGGAGGACATGCCGCCGCCGAGGGCGGTGTTGAGCACGCCGAGCGCCCAGCGGCGGTCGTCGGTGCGGGCGAGGCCCGGCATGCCGAGCACGACGTGGGCCTGTTCGGTCTTGCGGCCGAGCAGTTCGACGCGGCCCGCGGTGCGGATGGTGCGGCGGCCGTCGCGCGGGGCGATGGGCCGGGCGTCGGAGTTCTTGAGCGCGCCGGACTTCTCGAAGGCGGCGCGGACCTGTCGTACGACCTTGTTGTGGTCGATGTTGCCGGCGGCCGCGACCACCAGGTGGGTGGGGTCGTAGTGCTTCTTGTAGAAGCGGCGGATGCGGTCGGCGGTGAGGGCGTTGACGGTGTCGACGGTGCCGAGGACCGGGCGGCCCAGGGCGTTGTCACCGAACATGGTGTGCGCGAACAGGTCGTGCACGCAGTCGCCCGGGTCGTCCTCGGTCATCGCGATCTCTTCGAGGATCGCGCCGCGCTCGACGTTGACGTCGTCCTCGAGGATCAGGGAGCCCGTGAGCATGTCGCAGACGACGTCTATGGCGAGCGGCAGGTCGGTGTCGAGCACGCGCGCGTAGTAGCACGTGTACTCCTTCGCCGTGAACGCGTTCATCTCGCCGCCGACCGCGTCGATGGCGGAGGAGATGTCCAGGGCGCTGCGCCGGGTCGTGCCCTTGAAGAGCAGGTGCTCCAGGTAGTGGGTGGCGCCGTTCAGGGCGGGGGTCTCGTCGCGGGAGCCGACGTGGGCCCAGATACCGAAGGTCGCGGAGCGGACCGAGGGCAGGGTCTCGGTGACGATGCGCAGGCCGCCGGGGAGGGTGGTCTTGCGGACCGTGCCGATGCCGTTCTCGCCGTTGATCAGGGTTTGGGTACGGGCGACGGCCCGCGCCTCCGAGGAGG
>NZ_JBFAXI010000068.1:8516-43494 GCF_040680735.1 Streptomyces sp. NPDC051987
TCGGGTGGATTTCTATGTTCCTTTTGTACGGTCTTTTCGGGTTGTGGGGGCGCGCCCGCCGGGTTTCGTCTGTGTTTGTGTGGGGGGGGGGCGGGCCGCGGCGCCGGCGCCCGCGGGGGGCCGGCCCCGTCGCCGTAGAGCTGCTCGACGTCACTTGTCGGTGTCGTCCTTCGCTGCGTCCTCGGTGGAGGCCTCTTCCTCGCCCTCGATCACGGGGATCAGGGAGAGCTTGCCGCGGGAGTCGATCTCGGCGATCTCGACCTGGACCTTCTGGCCCACGCCGAGGACGTCCTCGACGTTCTCCACGCGCTTGCCGCCGGCCAGCTTGCGGATCTGCGAGATGTGCAGCAGACCGTCCTTGCCGGGGAGGAGGGAGACGAAGGCGCCGAACGTCGTCGTCTTCACGACCGTGCCCAGGTAGCGCTCGCCGACCTCGGGCATCGTCGGGTTGGCGATGCCGTTGATGGTGGCGCGGGCGGCCTCGGCGGACGGGCCGTCGGCGGCACCGATGTAGATGGTGCCGTCGTCCTCGATGGTGATCTCGGCGCCGGTGTCCTCCTGGATCTGGTTGATCATCTTGCCCTTGGGGCCGATGACCTCGCCGATCTTGTCCACGGGGATCTTGACGGTGATGATCCGCGGGGCGTTCGGGGACATCTCGTCCGGCTTGTCGATCGCTTCCATCATCACGTCGAGGATGTGGAGGCGGGCGTCCCGGGCCTGCTTGAGGGCGGCGGCCAGGACGGAGGCCGGGATGCCGTCCAGCTTGGTGTCGAGCTGGAGGGCGGTCACGAACTCCTTGGTGCCGGCGACCTTGAAGTCCATGTCGCCGAAGGCGTCCTCCGCACCGAGGATGTCGGTGAGGGTGACGTAGTGCGTCTCGCCGTCGATCTCCTGGGAGATCAGGCCCATGGCGATACCGGCGACCGGGGCCTTCAGCGGCACACCGGCGTTCAGCAGCGACATGGTGGAGGCGCAGACCGAACCCATGGACGTCGAGCCGTTGGAGCCGAGGGCCTCGGAGACCTGGCGGATCGCGTAGGGGAACTCCTCGCGGGTCGGCAGGACCGGGACCAGGGCACGCTCGGCGAGGGCGCCGTGGCCGATCTCGCGGCGCTTGGGGGAGCCGACGCGGCCGGTCTCGCCGGTGGAGTACGGCGGGAAGTTGTAGTTGTGCATGTAGCGCTTGCGGGTCACCGGGGAGAGGGTGTCCAGCTGCTGCTCCATCCGGAGCATGTTGAGGGTGGTGACGCCCAGGATCTGGGTCTCGCCACGCTCGAACAGCGCCGAGCCGTGGACGCGCGGGATGGCCTCGACCTCGGCGGCGAGCGTACGGATGTCCGTGACGCCGCGGCCGTCGATGCGCTTCTTCTCCTTGATCACGCGCTCGCGGACCAGCTGCTTGGTGAGCGAGCGGTACGCGGCGGAGATCTCCTTCTCGCGGCCCTCGAACTCGGGGAGCAGCTTCTCGGCGGCCAGGCCCTTGACGCGGTCCAGCTCGGCCTCGCGCTCCTGCTTGCCCGCGATGGTCAGCGCGGAGGCGAGCTCCGGGCGGACGGCGGCGGACAGCGCCTCCAGGACGTCGTCCTGGTAGTCGAGGAAGATCGGGAACTCGCCGGTCGGCTTGGCGGCCTTGGCGGCGAGGTCGGCCTGCGCCTTGCACAGGACCTTGATGAACGGCTTCGCGGCCTCCAGGCCGGCGGCCACGACGTCCTCGGTGGGCGCCTCGGCGCCGCCCTTGACCAGCTGGATGGTCTTCTCGGTGGCCTCGGCCTCGACCATCATGATCGCGACGTCGCCGTCCTCCAGGACGCGGCCGGCGACGACCATGTCGAAGACGGCGTCCTCCAGCTCGCTGTGGGTCGGGAACGCGACCCACTGGCCGTTGATCAGCGCGACGCGGACGCCGCCGATCGGGCCGGAGAAGGGCAGGCCGGCCAGCTGGGTGGACGCGGACGCGGCGTTGATCGCGACGACGTCGTACAGGTGGTCGGGGTTGAGCGCCATGATGGTGGCGACGACCTGGATCTCGTTGCGCAGGCCCTTCTTGAAGGAGGGGCGCAGCGGACGGTCGATCAGGCGGCAGGTGAGGATCGCGTCCTCGCTCGGCCGGCCCTCACGGCGGAAGAAGGAACCGGGGATCTTGCCGGCGGCGTACATCCGCTCCTCGACGTCCACCGTGAGGGGGAAGAAGTCGAGCTGGTCCTTGGGGTTCTTGGAGGCGGTGGTGGCCGACAGCACCATGGTGTCGTCGTCCAGGTAGGCCACGGCGGAACCGGCGGCCTGCTTGGCCAGGCGGCCCGTCTCGAAGCGGATGGTGCGGGTGCCGAAGGCGCCGTTGTCGATGACGGCCTCGGCGTAGTGGGTCTCGTTCTCCACTAGCGTTTTCTCCGTTACTTTCGTCTGCATTACGTCTTTTGTCCCTGTCTGCCCGTGTGGCAGGGGGACGGATTCGGAGAAGCGCGCCGTGCTGTGCGGGCCGGTCTTCGATCGAAGCACCCGGGGCTCGCTTCCCCCCGGGGGCCACTACCGAGGACCGGCGGCGGCTTGGGTGCGCTTCTCCTTCTTCGCTGTCGTGCTGTGTCGTGCGTATGGCGTTGTGCTACCACACTACAAAGCGTGAGTGACACTCCGCACGTTTCCGCACGTACGGCAAAGGGAGCGGCCCCGGGTGTCTCTCCGGGAACCGCTCCCTTCACGGCGTCTTACTTGGCGCCCGCCGCACCGCGGCGGATGCCGAGACGGTCGACCAGCGCACGGAAGCGCTGGATGTCCTTCTTCGCCAGGTACTGCAGGAGGCGACGGCGCTGACCGACCAGGATCAGCAGACCACGGCGGGAGTGGTGGTCGTGCTTGTGGGTCTTGAGGTGCTCCGTCAGGTCGGAGATCCGACGGGACAGCAGGGCGACCTGGACCTCGGGGGAGCCGGTGTCACCCTCCTTGGTACCGAACTCGGAGATGATCTGCTTCTTCACTGCGGCGTCGAGCGACACTCGTACTCCTCGTGGTCTGAAAGGGCCACCGAGTGCCCCCGGTCTTTGTCTCGGGGGAGCTTCCGTTACTCGGGAGGCGGGGATCCGCTGGGCGCTGCCTCCAGGGTCCACGGGACTCCGGGGGTGCGTACACAAACGGCCGTCGTCAAGGGTACCAGTGCCGATGACGGGCTCTGACCCAGGGACAAGGAAGAAAGTACGGGCCCGGTACGACCGCCAGTAGTGTGACGGTCACAGCCCAGACACGAGGGGAAGGGGTCGCTGCGGGATGAGCGAGACGGCTGAGGAGATGAAGGCGCGCAAGGAGCGGGAACGGGACGAGCTCTACGCGCTCGACATCTCGGGCGTCGAGTGGCACTGCGCACCCGGTACCGAGCAGGACGAGGAGCGGGTCGAGATCGCCTACCTGCCCGAGGGCGCGGTGGCCATGCGGTCCTCGCTCGACCACGGCACCGTGCTGCGGTACACGGAGGCCGAGTGGCGGGCGTTCGTGCTGGGCGCGCGGGACGGGGAGTTCGACCTGGAGCCGAACGAGCGCAACGGGGGCCTGGCGGCCCAGTAGGCGACCTCGTTGGGGCGGCACGCACGCGTGCCGCCCCTTTTCGCGGTCCGCTGAGGTTTACGCGGTCCGCTGAGGTTTACGCGGTCCGCTGAGGCTGCTGCGCAGCACGAGCAGTCATGGCGAGGGCGGCCGGGTCGACGGACGCCAACTGGCAGCCGAACTGACGGCTCTTGCCCGTTTTGTTCACCGACTGTTCGGCAACAGGAAGGCCCGGCACACCACTTCAGGGCAGGGTGTGACCAAGTGGACCTCTGACGAGTGGCGGACGGGCCTGCCGAGGTGCGGCTCGTGGTGATTAGGCTGGGAGGGGGGCGCGACGTCAGGACCGTGAACACGGCGTCGGAGTTCCCGAGGGGGAGAGCCGGTGGATCGGACTACCTCACACGAATACGGATGCTGAGAACGACACGACATGGTCGTCGCGCCGGCACGGCATGAGGGTGCTCGACCACACCAGGAGGAACTGTGAGCAGCGATCGGGACGGGATCCGCGGGGGCTGGGCCACACCCGGCGATGACCAGCCCGACGCGGAGTCACTCAACGAGATGACGGGCGAGTTCACGATCGACTACGCGCCGCCCGCGTGGTACACGCAGAACGCGACCGACGGTGCGGACGCCGCGGAGGCCGCGGGAACGTCCGGCGCGGCGGGCGGGCCGGGCGCGGGTGCGGGTGGTTCGGGCTCTGGTGCGGGCGGTTCGGGTGCCGGTGCGAGCGGTTCGGGTGCCGGTGCGAGCGGCTTGGGCGCGGGTGCCGGTGCCGGTGCCGGTACGGGTCCTGCCGGTCAGCCTCGTTCGCCGTTCCCGCCGGGTGCGCCGATCCCCGGGCTGACTCCTCCTCCGCATGCCCAGCAGGGGGGTGCCAAGCCGGGCCCCGGTTCGCCCTTCACTCCGCCGCCGCCGGCTCCGCCGACGTCCGCCCCGGGCGCGCCGTTCACGGCACCGTCCGCCTCGGCTCCGGCGGCTCCGTTCACTCCCCCGGCGCCCATCGCGACGCCGGGTGCGCCGTTCACTCCGCCGCCCGCCTCGACTCCGGGTGCCCCCTTCACGCCGCCGCCCGCTGCGACGCCCGGTGCCCCCTTCACGCCGCCCCCGGCGTCAACTCCTGGAGCGCCTTTCACTCCTCCGCCCGCGTCAACTCCGGGGGCGCCGTTCACTCCCCCGCCCGCGTCAACTCCTGGGGCTCCCTTCACTCCCCCGCCCACCGCGGCGCCGGCCGCGCCGCCCGTGGCGCCGTTCACCCCGGCCGCACCGCCTGCCGAAGGGCCGGCCGCCGTGCCGAAACTGCCGGTCGGTTTCGAACCGCAGCCGCTTCCCGCCGAGGAGCCGGTGCCGGAGCACGAGCAGGAGCAGGGCAGCGGTGGTCTGGAGAGCGGTGCGGCGATGCGGATCTCCGCCGTCGCGATGAAGCGCCAGGTGGCCGAGACCGCCGAGGGGACCGCCGCCGACGAGGCGGAGGCCGAGGTCGCCGCAGCTCCGGCGAGCGCCGAGGCGGAGCCCGAGGAAGTCGAGGAGCAGGCCGACGAGACGCCCGAGCCGTCGTCCGCGCCGGTCGACGTGCCGACCCCGGACGCGGACGCCCCCGCCGAACTCGCGGTCGCCGAGGCCGACGCCGACGGTTCGGCCAAGGCGGACGAGGCCGTCCGGGAAGCCGCCCCGGCGGACACCGCGGACGAGGCCGAGCCGCAGCCGCAGTCCGAGAACGCGGTCGTCGATGCCCAGGACGACGAGGCCAACCCCGACGCCGCCGACGACGCCCCTCGCGCCGAGGACGACCAGACTCAGACCGACGAGGCAGACGAGGCCGACGGCCCCGTAGCCGTCGCGGAGCCCGTCGAGCCCCCCGCGGCCCCGGCCCCGCCGCAGGAGGCGCCCCCGGCTCCCGGGGACGCCGTGCCCACCACCTGGGCCCCCGCGCCGACGCCGCCGGCAGTGGTTCCGCCGCTGCCGCCGTCGTACCAGCCCGCCGCCCCCGCACCCGCCGCCCAGTGGCCGGTCCAGCAGGCCGCTCCGGAGCCGACGCCCGGTCAGCCCCAGCCCCAACCGCAGCCCCCGGCCGCGCCGCCGCAGCCCCAGCCGTTCCAGCCGCAGGCCCCGCAGCCCGCGCCCGCCGCCTGGAACCAGCCCGCTCCCCCGCAGCCCCCCGTGCCGGACGCGCACGGCGGCTACGGCTTCCCGCAGCCGGGCGCGCCTCTCCCGCCGCAGCAGGGGCCGGGCGGTTACGGCTTCCCGCAGCCTCCGGCGGCTCCGCTCCAGCCCGGCGGTTACGGCTTCCCCCAGCCCGGACAGCCGCAGCAGCCCCAACCGCCGCAGGCCGCCGCCCCGCAGGACCCGCGCGCCGCACAGGCACCGCAGGCACCGCAGACCGCCGAACCGCAGCCCGTGCCGCCGCAGCCGCAGCCGCCCGTCGACCCCCGGGCCGGTGCCGCCTGGCCGCAGCCCGTCCAGCACGACCAGCGGCAGATGACCAACCCCGGTGCCGCGCCGCTCGGTTACACCGCCGCGGTGGAACTGTCCTCCGACCGGCTGCTCAACAACAAGAAGCAGAAGCCGAAGAGCGGCCGGCCGGCCGCCGGGTCCTCCCGGTTCAAGATCGGCGGGAAGAAGGAGGAGGCCGACCGGCAGCGGAAGCTGGAGCTGATCCGCACGCCCGTGCTGTCCTGCTACCGGATAGCGGTGATCAGCCTCAAGGGCGGTGTCGGCAAGACCACCACGACCACCGCGCTCGGCTCCACGCTCGCCACCGAGCGGCAGGACAAGATCCTCGCCATCGACGCCAACCCGGACGCCGGCACGCTCGGCCGCCGCGTGCGCCGCGAGACCGGGGCCACCATCCGTGACCTGGTCCAGGCGATCCCCTACCTCAACTCCTACATGGACATCCGGCGGTTCACCTCGCAGGCCCCGTCCGGCCTGGAGATCATCGCCAACGACGTCGACCCCGCCGTCTCGACCACGTTCAACGACGAGGACTACCGGCGCGCGATCGACGTGCTGGGCAGGCAGTACCCGATCATCCTCACCGACTCCGGCACCGGTCTGCTCTACAGCGCGATGCGCGGGGTGCTCGACCTGGCCGACCAGCTGATCATCATCTCGACGCCGTCGGTGGACGGGGCGAGCAGCGCCAGCACGACGCTCGACTGGCTGTCCGCGCACGGGTACGCCGACCTGGTCTCGCGGTCCATCACCGTCATCTCCGGGGTCCGCGAGACCGGCAAGATGATCAAGGTCGAGGACATCGTGTCGCACTTCGAGACGCGCTGCCGTGGTGTCGTGGTCGTCCCCTTCGACGAGCATCTGTCCGCGGGCGCGGAGGTCGATCTCGACATGATGCGGCCCAAGGTGCGTGAGGCGTACTTCAACCTCGCGGCGATGGTCGCCGAGGACTTCGTGCGGCACCAGCAGATGCACGGCCTGTGGACCAACGACGGAAATCCGCCGCCCGTCGCCGCGCCGCCGATGCCGGGCCAGCCCCTCCCGGGCCAGCAGTACTACGCGCCCGGCCCGCAGCAGCCGTACGCACCTGGTCAGCCGCACCCGTACGCGCCCGGCCAGCCCTACCCGCAGCAGCAGCCGTATCCGCAGCCGCAACCGCAGCCCGCACAGCCTCCGCAGGGGCAGCCGCCGCAGCAGGAGCAGGAGCTGTACGGCCGGCCGCAGCCCGGCGCGCAGCCGTACCCGCCGCAGCCGGAACAGCAGCCATACCCCGCGCAGCCCCAGCCCCAGCCCCAGCCCCAGCCCCAGCCGGGATACGGCTACCCGCAGCAGCCGTCGCAGCCTCCGCAGGGGCAGCCCCCGCAGCAGTAGCCGCAACGCCGAAGGGCGGTCGGTGCCTCACCGCACCGGCCGCCCTTCGGCGTCTGTCCGAACCCTCCGGTCAGGCGCTCTCCGCCGCCACCAGCTCCCGGCAGCGCTTGACGTCCTCGGCCATCTGCTCCAGCAGCGCGTCGAGCGAGTCGAACTTGGCCTGGCCGCGGACGTAGGCCAGGAAGTCGACGGCGACGTGCAGGCCGTACAGGTCGAGGCCCAGGCGGTCGATGGCGTACGCCTCCACCGTGCGCTCGGTGCCGTCGAACTGCGGGTTGGTGCCGACGGAGATCGCGGCCGGCATCACCTCGCCCTGGGCGTGCAGGTAGCCGGCGTAGACGCCGTCGGCGGGGATCGCGGTGTGCGGGAGGGTCTCCACGTTGGCGGTGGGGAAGCCCAGCTCGCGGCCGCGCTGGGCGCCGCGCACGACCACGCCCTCCACGCGGTGCGGGCGTCCCAGGATCTCGCGGGCGCCCGCCATGTCGCCCTCGGCGACCAGGCGCCGGGTCAGGGTCGAGGAGAACGGCTCGCCGCCGCCCGCCTCCCCGCGCACGAACAGGTCGACGACCTCCACCTCGAAGTCGTACACCTCGCCCTGCTCGATGAGGAACTCGACGTTGCCCGCGGCCTTGTGGCCGAAGCGGAAGTTGGGGCCCTCGACGACGGCCTTCGCGTGCAACTTGTCGACCAGGACCTTGACCACGAAGTCGGCGGCCGACAGCTTCGAGAACTCGGTGGTGAAGGGCAGGATGAGCACCGCGTCCACGCCCAGCTCCGCCATCAGCTCGGCACGGGTGTGGTGCGGGGCGAGCAGCGGCGGATGGCTGCCGGGGCGGACGACCTCGCTGGGGTGCGGGTCGAAGGTGACGACGACCGCCGGGATGCCCAGCTCCCGGGCCCGGTCCACGGCGTGCCGGATGATCAGCTGGTGACCACGGTGCACCCCGTCATAGGAACCGATGGTGACGACGCTGCGCCCCCAGTCCTCGGGGATGTCCTCCAAGCCACGCCAGCGCTGCACTGTGTCCGCTCCTCGAACCCGTGTCCGTTGTCCCTCTTACGCAGGTCTAAGGGTGCCATGTCTGGCGCACTCGGCTCACACCGGCACGGTCGCTGTGACCGGGCGCACGTGTCCGCGGTCACGCGGGGACCCGCACGCCCGCCAGGTTGCCGAGCATCCGCCGGGTGCTCGGGCCGACCACCGCGGCCCATTCCTGCGGGGTGTCGGTGAGCCAGCGGGCCATCAGGGCGGCGAAGCCGGGCACATGCCGGCCGAGGTCGACCAGCCCGCGGTCGAACAGGGTCGCCCCGTCCGGGGTGCGGACGAGCAGCAGCCCGGTGCGCCGGACCAGCTCGCGCATGCCGTCGCCGTCGTCCTCGCGCTGCGCGGCGGCCGCGTGCAGCAGCGCGTCGAGGACGCCCGGGTCGCGCTCCCGGTCCAGCAGGAACTCCAACAGGTCCCGGCGCAGCGGTCGCGAGGCGGGAGTGCCGCCCGCGCCGAGGACGGTCGCGAGGGCCGCCCGGACCGGCTCGGGGCCTTCGTCGAGCAGTTCGGTGACCAGCGGGAGGAGGACGGTACGGGCGGCGGCGCCCTGGTCGAGGCGGCGCTCGACGAAGGCGGCCACCTGCCCGGCGAGCTCCGGCCGCAGCTCGGCGGCCTCCAGGACCAGGTCGGTGATGCGCCGGGCGAGCCCGGGGGCGGTGACGTGGGCGAGGGTGCGCAGCACCTGTGCGGCGTCCGGTCCGCGCAGCCGGGCGCGGAAGGCTTCCAGGACCTCGTCGGGATGGGTGGCCAGGGCCGGGACCAGGGCGGCGGGCCTGAGCTGGTGGTCACCGGCCGCGAAGTGCTCCAGCGCCTGCGGGAGATGCCGGGCGCGGGTCACCGGATCGCGGACCAGCAGGGCGAGGGCACCGCCGTGCAGGGTGCAGTCGGCGGGGCGGGCGAGCAGGGCGAGCGCGGCGTGGCGGAGCAGTGCGCGGTCGGGGTCACTGCGGACGTACGGGGCGGTGCGCAGCGCGTGGGCCACGGCGGCCGCCCGGCGGGCCGGCCGCTCGTCGTGCGCCCAGCGGTCCACGGCCCGGCAGACCGCCGACGGCTCGTCCTCGGCGAGGACGGCGAGCAGTTCGTCGCCGCGCCGGTGCGCGGCGTCCACCAGCACCTCCGTCAGGTCGTCCAGCGCCCGGTGCCGGTGGGTGTGCAGCAGCGCCTGGGCCGCCGTCGCCACGGTGGCGTGCGGCATCGCGGGCAACGGCCGCTCGTCGTCGAACCACCGGGTGAGATACGGCTGTACGGCGGTCGGGTCGGCGGCCAGCAGCCTGGCCACGGCGTCCAGGTGGCGCGGGGCGGTGCCCTCGGGCTCATCCGGCACCGGCCGGACAGCCGGCTGGGTCGGTGGCCGGGCCGACGGTCGGGCGGGCCGTTGCGCCGACGGTCGCGTCGGCCGGGCTCGGAAGCGGCCGACGCCCGCGGTCTCCGGCAGCGGCTCGTCGGCCAGCACCAACCTGCGGAGCAGGTCGAAGAGGTCGGCGGCCGGAAGGGCGAGCGCGGTCCAGAAGTCCGGCCCGAACTCGGCGGACGCGGCGCGCCGCCGACCCATCACCCGGTCGGCGAGCAGGCGCAGCACCCCCAGGTAGGGGGCCGCGTCGGGCAGCCGCAGCAGAGTCTGGGCGAGCAGCCGCCCCGCCCACCAGGAGCCGGGGTCCAGGTCGAGGGCGTGCATCAGCTCGTCCAGCCGTGGCGCGAGACGGCTGGGGCCGTACTCACGGTCGAGCAGCAGCAGGGCCTGCACGACCGGGCCCACCCGGTGGTGCGGCACCGGCACCAGGTGGTCGCCCAGGGGGGTGCTGGGGCGGTGGACCAGGGCGTGCAGGGCCTCGTCCAGGTCCAGGTGCATGCCCTGGATCCAGTCGGCGAGCTCCTCGTGGGCGAAGCGGTAGCCGCCGCCGGCGGGGACCAGCAGGCCCTCGGTGAGCACGGCGGAGGCCCAGCCGGAACCGCCGCCGAGGTGCGCGGGCACGGGTCCCCAGGGGAACACCGCTTCGAACGACTCCCGGTCCAGCTCGCCCTGTCCGGAGCCGAGGCTGCGCCGGGCGACCTCGTGCACCTGTCCGGAGACCCGGGCGGCGAGGCGTCGTACGGCAGTGCCGCGCAGGCCGTTCTCTGCGGCCAGCCGGACCGCGATGCGCAGGCACATCAGGTCGAGGTAGGCGGCGAAGACGTCGTGCCGGTCGATCGGGGCATGGGCGGCCGGGGCGTCCGGGAGGGCGGCGCGGACCTCGGCGAGCAGGCGCAGGGCGAGGGGGTGGCGGGCGTCGCGGTCGATGAGGACGCCGTCGGGGATGCCGTAACGGAAGCGGGCGCGGCGGGCCTCGGCGGGGGTGAGGTCGGTCAGCCGGACGCAGCCGGGGGCGTCGGTGCCCTGGTGCAGCAGGTCGGGCGGGAACTCGGCGCCGGCCCGCTCCCAGTACTCGTCGCGGCAGGCCAGGAGGAGGCGCGCACCGGTGTCGCGCAGCCAGTCGGCGGTGCCCTCGGTCCAGGCGGGGAGCCGGTGGGCGAGGACCGGGGGCATTTCCTCGGGGCCGTCCAGCAGAAGCAGGAGCGGGCGCCCGGCGCGGGCGGCGAGGCGGGCCAGTCGCTCCACGGTCAGCTCGCCGAGGTCGCCCGGAAGCTGGGAGCGGGAGGCGGCGACGATCCGGACCGCGCGCTCCAGGGAGCGGCGGGCGGCGTCGGCGAGGGAAGCGTCGGCGTCCTTGAGGTCGGCGCCGCGGAGCCAGAGGGTGGGGGCGGGGTGCGCTGCGTGGTTGCGGCGGGCGGCGAGGGCGGCGAGTTCGGTGGTGCGGCCCGTGCCGGGGGCGCCGACCAGAGCCAGGACGGTGCCGGAGGCTTTGCCGGTGCCGGAGGCTTTGCCGGTGCCGGAGGCTTTGCCGGTGCCGGAGGCTTTGCCGGTGCCGGTGCCCGTGTCGGTGCCGATGCCGGTGCCCGTGCCCGTGCCGGTGCCTTCGGCGAAGGCCGACAGTGCGTGTGGGACGGTCGTGCGTTCGACTGGTGGTACGGGGGCGGTGTGGTCGCCCGGGAGTGCCGCGAAGGGTGGTGGGGCGGCTGCGGGTGGGTGGGGGCCGGTCGCGCAGTTCCCCGCGCCCCTTCGGGGCGCTCCGGTGCTCGAAAGGGTGCCCGGGGGGCCGTCCTGGGCCACGGACGTGGCCGTCAGTTCCAGGGCGCCCGCGAGGTTGAGGTCGACGCCGTAGGACGGGACCGTGGCCGCGTTGGCGGCCAGGAGGTCGGCGAGGGGACCGCTGCCGGGGTGGTGGAGGGGGACGGCGAAGCCCACGTCCCGCTGGCCGGACTGGAGGGCGGTGCCGAGGACCGCCAGGACGGCGCCGGTCTCCGCGTCCAGGACCGGGCCGCCGGCCGCGCCGCCGCCCAGGCGCAGCGCGTCCCGGCCCGCCGTGCCGATCGCCAGCTCCAGGGCGTCGTCCACGAGATGGAAGCGGTCGGTGGCGGTGTACGTCACCTGGGTCGCGGCCAGCACCCGGGCCTCGCGCCAGCGGTCGGCGGCGACGCGGACGTAGGTGCCGGCCGGGATGCGCTCCCGTACGGTGATCGGCAGCGGGTCCACGGCGAGGCCCTCGGTGCGGACCAGCGCCAGGTCGAGGGCGGGCAGCGGGACGACGGCGTCGGAGCCGACCACGCAGGTGCGGTCCCCGGCCGCGTGCAGCACGATCCGGGCGAGGCCGTCGACGGCCTCGTGACTGGTGATGAGCGTCCCGTGGTGATCGGCCAGGAAGCCGGTGCCGCGCGGACGGCCTGCCAGGTCGCGGACCCGGACCAGCCGCTCGTCGAGCCCCGGCGCGGCCCCCTTCTCCGCTTCCCGCCCACCGTCCGCCGTCCGGCGGCCGCTCTCGGTCCGCGGGCCCCGTACCGCCATGATCGAACCTCCCCGCCCGTACACCCGTGCCCTTGTCGCCGGCTGTCTTCGACCGTAGGCGCGAAATGATCAGCGGGACAGAGCGGTCGGTGAACGCGCCCCCCTCCGCTCCCCCGGTTCACTCCGAGCGCCTGCTCGGTCGGGTGAATAGCCCGGGGCGGGTGGATACACCCTAGGGGTGGGGGAACCGAGGGGGGACCGTGGAGCGGCGGCGGCGCAGACCCCGTGGCCGCCGCTCCACGGGCAGGACCCAGGAGGCTCAGGTGAAGACGGCGAGGCTCTTCGCCTTGCCCTTCTGCTCCTCGACGAGCGCCAGGAAGCGGCCCTCGGGGTCGAACACCGCGACGGGGCCGGCGCCCGCGTACTCGTCCGGCATCTCCAGGCGCACGCCGTTGGTGAGCAGGCGGGCCCGCCTGGCGTCCACGTCCCAGCGCCGGAAGGCGGCCCCGGCCGCCTCGGCGACCGGCATCACGGTCAGCTCCTGCTGGAGCTGGTCGAGCGTGCGCGCGGCATCCAGCTTGTACGGCCCGACGCGGGTACGGCGCAGCGCGGTGAGGTGGCCGCCGACGCCCAGGTCGGCACCGAGATCGCGGGCGAGGGCGCGGATGTAGGTGCCGGAGGAGCAGACGACGGAGACGACCAGGTCGAGCACGGGGGTGCCGTCCTCGGCGACGGCGTCCCGGAGGTCGTACACGGCGAAGGAGGAGACGGTCACCGGGCGGGCCGGGATCTCGAACTCCTCGCCCTCCCGGGCCCGCTTGTACGACCGCACGCCGTCGATCTTGATGGCGCTGACCTTGGACGGGACCTGCATGATGGTGCCGGTCAGCTTGGCGACCCCGGCGTCGACGGCCTCACGGGTGACCTTGGAGGCGTCGGTGGACGAGGTGATCTCGCCCTCGGCGTCGTCCGTGATCGTGTTCTGCCCGAGGCGGATCGTGCCCAGGTACTCCTTCTCGGTGAGGGCGAGGTGCCCGAGGAGCTTGGTCGCCCGCTCGATGCCGAGGACGAGGACGCCCGTGGCCATCGGGTCGAGGGTGCCGGCGTGCCCGACACGCCGGGTGCGGGCGATGCCCCGCATCTTGGCGACCACGTCGTGCGAGGTGAAGCCCGACGGCTTGTCCACGATGACAAGGCCGTCGGGCGGGGTGGGCTTGCTGGTCATTCGGTGGCGTCGTCCGTCTCGTCGGCGTCGTCCTCGCCCGGCTTCCGGTACGGGTCGGCCTCACCGGCGTAGGCGGCGCCCGCGGAGGCCTCCCGGACCTTCGCGTCGGACTGGCGCGCCCGGTCGAGGAGGTCCTCGATGTTCCGGGCGGTGTCCGGGAGGGCGTCCGCCACGAAGGCGAGGGTCGGCGTGAACTTCACGCCGGCCGCGCGGCCGACCTCGGACCGGAGAATGCCCTTGGCGCTCTCCAGACCGGCGGCGGCGGCCTTCCGCTCCTCCTCGTCGCCGTACACCGTGTAGAAGACGGTCGCCTCCCGGAGGTCACCCGTGACCCGGGTGTCCGTGATGGTGACGTGCGAGCCGAGCCGCGGGTCCTTGATCCCGCGCTGCAGCTTCTGGGCCACCACCTCCCGGATGAGGTCCGCCAGCCTTTTCGCCCGCGCGTTGTCGGCCACTGGTCCGTCTCCCGTTCTTTCTTCTTGTCGTTCTCAGGTCTCAGGTCTAGTCGTCGTCGCCGTGGAAGCGCCGTCGGACGGAGAGCAGCTCCACCTCGGGGCGGCCGGCGACCAGCCGTTCGCACCGGTCGAGTACGTCGGTCAGGTGCGCGGCGTCGCCGGAGACCATGGCCAGGCCGATGCCGGCCCTGCGGTGAAGGTCCAGGTGGTCCACCTCGGCAGCGCTCACGGCGTACTTCCGCTGGAGTTCGGCGACGATCGGGCGGACGACGGAGCGCTTCTCCTTCAGCGAGTGGATGTCGCCGAGGAGGAGGTCGAAGGACAGGGTCCCCACGTACATGGATGTATCCGGTTAACCCGCCGGTGCGGGATCGATGGCCCTGTCAGGAACGGTACCCCGTCCCTGCCGGGGGCTCGACCGACTTTCCCCGGCCGTGACGGGCCGGCGCCGACCGGGCCTTCTCGCCCACCCGCTCGCCCGACGGTGGGCCGAGAGCTGGCCGACACGGGGCTCCGCCCCGGACCCCGCCCTCGCCCACCCGCCACCCGGCTCGGTGAGCTGAAGTGGTGCCCTCTGGGGCCAAGCCTGCTTGGCGGACCGAGGCGCTTGCTTCTTGCCGACCGAGTCGGGTGGTGGGTGGGCGAAGGTCCGGGGTCCGGGGCGGAGCCCCGCGGCGGGGCCGCTCGGCCTGCCGGATCGGAAAAGTACCGGCCGACGGCACCGAAGTCCCGTCGGCCAGCTACCAACCGTGGGGGTCAGACCCGCGGCTTCTCCCGCATCTCGTACGTCGCGATGACGTCGTCGATCTTGATGTCGTTGAAGTTGCCGAGGTTGATACCGCCCTCGAACCCTTCGCGGATCTCGGTGACGTCGTCCTTGAAGCGGCGCAGGCCCTCGATGTTGAGGTTCTCCGCGACCACCTTGCCGTCGCGGATGAGGCGGGCCTTGGTGTTGCGGCGCACCTCGCCGGACCGGATGAGGACACCGGCGATGTTGCCCAGCTTGGACGACTTGAAGACCTCGCGGATCTCCGCCGTACCGAGCTCGACCTCCTCGAACTCCGGCTTGAGCATGCCCTTGAGGGCCGCCTCGATCTCCTCGATCGCCTGGTAGATGACCGAGTAGTACCGGACGTCCACACCCTCGCGCTCGGCCATCTGCGCCGCGCGGCCGGCCGCGCGGACGTTGAAGCCGATCACGATGGCGTCGGAGCCCATCGCCAGGTCGATGTCGGACTCCGTGACCGCACCGACGCCGCGGTGCAGGACGCGGATGTCGACCTCTTCGCCGACGTCCAGCTGGAGCAGGGAGGACTCCAGGGCCTCGACGGAACCAGAAGCGTCACCCTTGATGATGAGGTTGAGCTGCTGGACCTCGCCGGCCTTGAGCACCTTGTCCAGGTCCTCCAGCGACACGCGGCGCGTGCGCTTCGCGAAGGCGGCGTTGCGCTCGCGGGCGGCACGCTTCTCCGCGATCTGGCGGGCCGTACGGTCCTCCTCGACGACGAGGAAGTTGTCGCCGGCACCCGGGACGTTGGTCAGACCCAGGACCTGCACCGGCGTGGAGGGGCCGGCCTCGGCGACGTTGTTGCCGTTGTCGTCGAGCATGGCGCGGACGCGACCGTAGGCGTCGCCCACGACCATCGTGTCGCCGACCCGCAGGGTGCCTCGCTGGACGAGGACCGTCGCCACGGCACCGCGGCCGCGGTCGAGGCGGGACTCGATCGAGATGCCCTGCGCGTCCTGGTTCGGGTTGGCCCGCAGGTCGAGCGAGGCGTCGGCGGTCAGGACGACCGCTTCCAGCAGCTCGTCGATGTACAGACCCTGCTTGGCGGAGATGTCGACGAACATGGTGTCGCCGCCGTACTCCTCGGCCACCAGGCCGTACTCGGTCAGCTGACCGCGCACCTTGGTCGGGTCGGCGCCCTCGACGTCGATCTTGTTGACCGCGACGACGATCGGGACGTCGGCCGCCTTGGCGTGGTTGAGCGCCTCGACCGTCTGCGGCATGACGCCGTCGTTGGCCGCGACGACCAGGATCGCGATGTCGGTCGACTTCGCACCGCGGGCACGCATGGCGGTGAACGCCTCGTGACCCGGGGTGTCGATGAAGGTGATCTTGCGCTCTTCGTCGTTGACCTCGGTGGAGACCTGGTAGGCACCGATGTGCTGGGTGATGCCGCCGGCCTCGCCCGCGATGACGTTCGTCTTGCGGATGGCGTCGAGCAGTCGGGTCTTGCCGTGGTCGACGTGACCCATGACGGTGACGACCGGCGGACGGACCACCAGGTCGTCCTCGCCGCCCTCGTCCTCGCCGAACTCGATGTCGAAGGACTCCAGGAGCTCGCGGTCCTCCTCCTCGGGGCTGACGATCTGAACCGTGTAGTTCATCTCGTCGGCGAGGAGCTGCAGGGTCTCGTCGGAGACGGACTGCGTGGCCGTGACCATCTCGCCGAGGTTCATCATGACCGCGACGAGGGACGCCGGGTTGGCGTTGATCTTCTCCGCGAAGTCGGTGAGCGACGCGCCGCGGGAGAGACGGATGCTCTCGCCGTTGCCGCGCGGCAGCATCACGCCGCCGACGCTCGGGGCCTGCATGGCCTCGTACTCCTGGCGACGCTGCCGCTTCGACTTGCGACCACGACGCGCCGGACCGCCGGGACGGCCGAAGGCGCCCTGCGTGCCACCACGGCCGCCGGGACCGCCCGGACGTCCGCCGAAGCCGGGACGACCGCCGCCGCCACCGCCGGGACCGCCGCCGAAGCCGCCGCCACCGCCGGGGCCACCGCCACCGGGACGGCCGGCGAAGCCGCCGCCACCGCCCGGACGGGCGCCGCCGCCGCCACCGGGACGACCGGCGAAGCCGCCGCCCGCGGGACGACCGGCGCCGCCGGGACGACCCGCACCGCCGGGACCGCGACCGCCGCCACCGGGGCCGGGACGCGGGCCGGCAGCGGGACGCTGCGGCATCATGCCGGGGTTGGGACGCGGACCCGCGGAGCCGCCGCCGGGACGCGGACCGCCCTGCGGGCGGGGCATGCCGGCCGGGCTCGGGCGGGGACCGCCGGGAGCCTGGGGACGGGGTCCGCCGCCCTGGGCGCCGGGCGCCTGCGGACGGGGACCGGCGCCGGGGGCACCGGGGCCACCCGGGCGCGGACCGCCCTGCGGGCGCGGGGCCTGCGGGCGGGCCATGCCGGTGGAGCCACCGGACGTGAAGGGGTTGTTACCGGGACGCGGGCCGGCCGGACGGGCGCCACCGGGACGCGGGGCCTGGCCACCCGGACGCGGCGCGCCCTGACCGGGACGGGCGTCGCGCTGACCGGGGGCCGGACGGCCACCGGGGCGCGGGGCACCCTGGCCCGGACGCGGGGCGTTGCCGGGACGCGGAGCCTGCGCGGCGGCCGGGCTCGGCGCCGCGGCGGCCGGAGGCGACGGCGGGGCCGTGAACTCGGGCGCAGCCGGAGCCGGACGCGGCGCGGGCTTCGGACCCGGGACGGGACGCGGGCCGGAGGCGGCCGGCGCGGGGGTGACCGGCGCCGGTGCCGGAGTGGCGGGCGCCTGCGGAGCCGCCGGGGCCTGGGCCTGCGGCTGCGGGGCCGCCGGACGCGGGGCCCCCGGCTTCGGGGCACCCGGGCGGGCCGCCTGCGCCGGAGAGGGCGCGCCGGGCTTCGGCGCGGCCTTGCGCGGGGCGGGCTTGCCGGCGGACCGGCCGTTGCCACCGCCCTGGAAGGCGTCTGTCAGCTTGCGTACTACGGGCGCCTCGATCGTCGAGGACGCCGAACGGACGAATTCACCGAGTTCCTGGAGCTTGGCCATGACGACCTTGCTCTCCACCCCGAACTCCTTGGCGAGTTCGTATACCCGGACCTTAGCCACTTCGCTCCTTTTAGGTCCGGGTGTGTCCGGACCGTCGCTACTTCATGGGCGTACTCATCGCGTGCTCATCGAGTGCTCATCGCAATCTCGACCTACTTCCAACTCGCGGGGTACAGAGCCGCACGGACGTTCCGGACGACGCTTCTTACGGTGTTACTGCTCGACGTGCCGGCGCAACGCCTTTACGTCCAGCGGGCCCGGGGCGCGCAGCGCCCGCGGGAGTGCCCGGCGGCGCACCGCCTGGTCCAGACAGACCTGGGCAGGGTGCACATACGCACCCCGGCCGGGCAGCGTACCGCGAGGATCGGGGACGCATTCGTCCTCGACCGCCACGATCCGCAGCAGTTCGGTCTTGGCCGCTCGCTGCCTGCACCCCACACAGGTGCGCTCAGGGCATGCGCGGGCTCGCGTCCGGCCAGACACAGCTAAGTCTACCTCCCCGCACCGACCTCACCCCTTCGGGGCAAAGATCGAACGGCCGTTGTCGTAATCCAAGCGACCTGCGGCTTGGAACTATTCCCCCCGTCCGGGTGAACCCGGAAGCGGGGGGAGGCGGTCCACCTCGCGACTACTCGGACACCTGTTCGGTGTCCGGGCGGATGTCGATCCGCCAGCCGGTCAGCCGGGCGGCCAGCCGGGCGTTCTGTCCCTCTTTACCGATCGCCAGCGACAGCTGGTAGTCCGGCACGGTCACCCGAGCCGAGCGGGACGCCAGGTCCACCACCTCGACCTTGGAGACACGGGCCGGGGACAGCGCGTTCGCCACCATCTCGGCCGGGTCGTCCGACCAGTCGACGATGTCGATCTTCTCACCGCTCAGCTCGCCCATGACGTTGCGGACCCGGCCGCCCATGGGGCCGATGCAGGCGCCCTTGGCGTTCAGGCCCGAACGGGTGGAACGGACGGCGATCTTCGTACGGTGACCGGCCTCGCGGGCGATGGCCGCGATCTCGACGGACCCGTCGGCGATCTCCGGCACCTCCAGCGCGAAGAGCTTCTTCACGAGGTTCGGGTGGGTGCGGGAGAGCGTGACGGAGGGACCGCGGACGCCCTTCGCCACCCGCACCACGTAGGACCGCAGCCGCATGCCGTGCGGATAGGTCTCACCGGGCACCTGCTCCTGCACCGGCAGGATGGCCTCCAGCTTGCCGATGTCGACGAGCACGTTCTTCGGGTCGCGGCCCTGCTGGACCACTCCGGTGACGATGTCGCCCTCGCGGCCGGCGTACTCGCCGAGCGTGGCGTCGTCCTCGGCGTCGCGCAGCCGCTGCAGGATCACCTGTTTGGCGGTGGTGGCGGCGATCCGGCCGAAGTCCGTCGGGGTGTCGTCGAACTCGCGCGCCTCCTGCCCCTCCTCCAGGTCCTCGGGGTCCTCCTTCGCCCACACGGTCACGTGCCCGGTGTTCCGGTCGAGCACCACGCGCGCGTGGCGGCGGCTTCCCTCGGTGCGGTGATAGGCGATGAGGAGGGCCGACTCGATCGCCTCGACCAGCAGGTCGAAGGAGATCTCCTTCTCCCGAACCAAGCCCCGCAGGGCGCTCATGTCGATGTCCACGGCTACGCCTCCTCCTCTTCCGTCATGTCCTTCTTGTCCTTGCGGTTGAACTCGACCTGCACCCGCGCGCGGTCGATCTCGGCGAACCCCAGTCTGCGGCCGGTGACCTTGCGCCCCTTGACGCCGGGCACCTCCAGGTCGAGACCCGTGTCGTCGACGTCCAGGATCCTGGCGACCAGTTCACCGCCCTCGGCCAGCTGGAACCGCACCAGGCGGTCCACGGCGCGCAGGTAGTGGCGGTGCTCGGTCAGCTGGCGCTCCGCGCCGGGGGTGCCGACCTCCAGGGTGTACTCCCCCTCGCCCATCGCGTCCGTCTCGTCGAGCTTCGCCGAGAGCTCACGGCTCACATCGGCGATCTGGTCCAGGTCCGCCCCGGTGTCGGAGTCGACGACGACGCGCAGCACACGCTTGCGTCCGACGGAGTCCACGGCGATCTCTTCGAGATCCAGTCCCTGGGAGGTGACGAGCGGTTCCAGGAGCTCTCGCAGCCTCTCGCTCTGGGTGGTGCTCATCCGGGTGACTCCTCGGCCGCGTGTGCTGTTGTGGGATGGGTCGTGTGTCTGGTCAAAGGGTATCGGGTCGCGGAGGGTGTTGCGTCCGGGTGCCTCCCACCGAGCGCCGATCGCCCCATGGGCTGAAGGCTGCGGTTTTTCGGGCGGGTGCGGCTCGGTGGGGGCTGGTGGCGCAGTTCCTCGCGCCCCCGGGACGGCTGTCGAGCCGGTGACATGAGTTCGAGGGGTGCACGGGTAACGTGATCACGGTCGGGTGCATGTCCGCCCGTGTGTTCGTACGAGCCCCCTGAGGACGTCTGCCGTGTCGTTCCCCTCGCTGTTGCGCAGAAGGAGCCTGATCGTTTCGGTGGCCTCGGCCGCCGTGCTGACGGGCTGCTCAGCCGGTTCGGACTCCGCCGGGAGCGGTGGGAGCACGTCGGTGTCCGCGCGGGCACGCGCGCGTGCGGCGCGGGACAGCCGGGGGCTGTTGCGGCAGTACGACGCCGTCCTCGCCGCCCACCCGACGCTCGCCCAGCGGTTGCGCCCGCTGCGGGCGGAGGTGGCGGCGCACGCGGTGGCGTTCGAGGAGGGCGCCGCCTCACCGTCGGCGACCGGTTCCCGGTCGGCCACCGGTTCGCCGTCGGCCGCGGCGTCCGTGTCGTCCGCGCCGGCCGTGCCCGCCGACGAGAAGTCCGCGCTCGCCGCGCTCGCCGCCGCCGAGCGGAACCTCGCCGACCGGCGGGCCGAGGAACTGCTGGAGGTGCCGGGAGAACTGGCGCGGTTGCTGGCCGGAGTGGCGGCGGCCGGGGCCGGGCACGCGTACTTGTTGACGAAGGGGGACCAGTGAGCGACGAGGCGCGGGCGGCCGTGGTCCAGGCGCTCCAGGCGGCGCTGGCGGCCGAACACGCGGCGGTCTACGGCTACGGCGTCGTCGGCGGCCGGATCGGCGGACAGCGGCAGGCCGAGGCGCGGCAGGCGTACGACGCGCACCGGGCCCGCCGGGACGCGCTGGCCCGGGAGGTGCGGGACCTGGGCGGTGCGCCCGTCGCCGCGAGCGCGGCGTACGCGCTGCCGTTCGCCGTCACGGATCAGGCGACGGCCGTACGGCTCGCCGCCGAGCTGGAGGAGCGGGTGGCCGACGTCTACTCCGACCTGGTCCGGGCATCCTCCGGCGAGCGGCGCAGCGCGGCGGCCGGGGCGCTGCGGGAGGCCGCGGTGCGGGCGGTGCGCTGGAGCGGGCAGAGCGTAGCCTTCCCTGGGCTCGCCGAGCGGGCGGGCTCCGGGACGACGGCCGGTGGGTCGGCCGCGCCCCCGGCTTCGGCTTCGGCTGCTTCGGCCACCCCCTAGAGCGGGAAAGGAACGACTCGCGTATGGCTTTCGAACCGCCGCGGCGCCTGGTGCGGGCGCTCGGTGAGACGGCGCCGAACGGTGACGACTGGCTGGAGAAGCTGCCGGATGCGGTGGAACAGGCCGTCGCGCTACGCGAGTTGACCGTGGAGCGGGTGCAGGTGCCGGGCGGCCGCAGCAGTGTGGTGCTGCTGGTGCGGCGGGCGGACGGCACCCCGGCCGTGCTGAAGCTGGCGCCGCGGCGGGCCCGGCCGGAGAGCGAGGCGGCGGCGCTGGCGCACTGGGGCGGGCTCGGCGCGGTGCGGATGCTGGAGGCCGACGGGGCCGCGGGGGTCCTGCTGCTGGAGCGGCTGCACCCGGAGGTGTCGGTGCGGTCGCTGCCCGAGGCCAAGGCGCTGCTGGAGGCGGCCGGGACGCTGCGGCGGCTCTGGGTGGAGCCGCCGTCCGGGTACGCGTTCGAGACCGTGGCCGAGCGCACGGGACGGCAGGCGGCTGCGATGACCCGGTCGGCCGGGGACGCCGAAGTGGCGCCGTTGGTGACGGCGGCGGTCGCGGTCCGGGAGGAGTTGCTGGCCGCGCCGCCCGAGGGGCGGCTGCTGCACGGCACGTTCCGGCAGAGCAAGGTGCTGGCCGGGGAGCGGATGCCGTGGCTGGCGGTGGGGCCGGACCCGGTGGTCGGAGAGTGCGCGTTCGACCTGGCGCGGCTGGTACGGGACCGGGTGGAGGACCTGATCGCCTCCCCGTCCGGGGCGTCGATCACCCGTCGGCGGATCAGGCGCCTCGCGGAGTCCCTTGAGGTGGACCAGGAGCGGTTGCGGGGGTGGACGCTGTTCCGGGCGGTGGAGTCGGGTGTGCGGGCGCTTCGGGTGGGGCGGCCGAAGGATGCGGAGCTGCTGCTCGAATTCGCCGGGTGGGTTTGACGTCTTCGGGTGCGGGTCGCGGGGCTTGGCGCGCAGTTCCCCGCGCCCCTCGGGGGCGCTCAGTCCTCTCTCAGTTTCAGGGCCAGGACGGGGCAGTCGGCCGCCGCTCTGCGGGCTCGTTTCCTGGTGCGGGGCGGTATCGGGCGGCCGTCCGTCAGGGGGTAGCCCCATTCGTCCAGGGTGATGTGCTCGGGGAGCAGCTCTGCGCACAGGCCGTGGCCCTGGCAGGAGGTCCAGTCGACGGTGAGGTGCTGGTCCATGTCAGATCCGTTCGGTCGGGACGGGCAGGAACGGGGTGCGGTCGGCCGCCGTGCAGTGGCCGTGGGCGTGGGCGTCGAGTTCCGTCGCGAACGTCGTGAGGGCGCTGCGGACCAGGCGGACCGTGCCGTCGGGGTGGTGGCAGGCGCCGCGGCCCGCCACCAGGCCCGCCCAGCGGGAGAGGTCCGTACGGGCGGTGCCCTGGGGGCCGGGGGTGGCCAGGGTCCGGAAGGCGGCGGCCATGCGCGGGAGGCCGTTGAGGCAGGGCCCGCACTGGCCGGCCGACTGCACCGCCAGGTGGCGCAGGACGCGGGCGGTCTCGGTCACGCCGCAGCGGTCGGCCGGGAGGGCTGCCAGGACGCCCGCGCCGAGGCAGGCGGCGGAGAGGGGGACCTGGGCGGCCTCGGCGGCCGGGATCCAGGTGCCGTGGTAGCCGCCGACCAGCACCGCGGACGCCCCTTCCAGCGGGAGGAGTCGGCCCACCGGCATGCCGAACGGCGCCTCCACGACCCGGACGTCACGGCCCGGCACGTGCAGGGTGCACAGGGCGCTGCCCGGTTCGGCGGGGGTGCCTGCCGAGCGGAACCAGTCGGCGCCGTACCGGGCGATCAGGGCCAGGTGGGCCAGCGTCTCGACGTTCTGCACCAGGGTGGGGGCGCGGCGCACCCCGCGTTCGCGGACCGGCGGTTCCGGACGGGTGGGGCGGGCGGGGCCGCCGGACAGGTACCGGACGAGGGCCGAGGCCTGGCCGGAGAGGAAGCGCGCGGGCAGGCGTACCACCTGCACGCGCACCGGGTCGTGGCGCTGGGCGAGGGCCGACTCCAGGTACGAGGCGCCGTTCTCGACGGCGAGGTACGCCTCCGCCGCGCCGACCGCCTCGGCCGCCGACTGCAGTCCGTCCAGGACCAGATGGGGTGAGAGCCGGAGCAGGGTCTGGTCCTTGCGGCTGGCCGGCTCGCTCTCCGCGCCGTTCGCGACGACGACCGGTGCGCGCCGGCTGCGGCGGGCCGCGTCGGCGACCGCGACGAACTTCCGGTACGCGGGGAAGCCCGCCCCGCCGCGGCCGGTGAGGCCGGACTCGGCCAGGGTGCGCAGGAGCGCCGCCGGATCGCCGTACGCGAGGGGGCCGTAGCGCCGCTCGTGCGTGGCGAGGTCTGCGGGGGCGCCGCCGGGGGCCAGCAGGCGCGGGGGCATGAAGACGTCGGTGAAGAGCATGGTCATCGGTGGGCCCCTTCGGTGTGCAGCAGTGCGGCGGGGGTCTGGCGGGCGGCACGGGCGGCCTGGGCGGTGCGCAGGGCGAACGCGGTGATCACCGTCGCCGTGCAGGTGACGGTCAGCCAGGTCATCCAGTCGGTGCCGGCGTCCGTGCCGATGCCGATGCCGTGGACCAGGGCGACCGGCCAGGAGGCGTACGCCAGCCAGTGCACCGCCCGCCAGGTGCGGTGGCCGAGGCGGTCCCGCAGGAGGCTGGTGACCAGGACCGCGAGCATCAGGTCCAGGGCGACGGTGCCGAGGCCGAGCCAGAGCGGCTGGTAGTGGGAGACGAAGGGGACGAGGGCGTCGAGTGCCGTGATGTTCACGTAGCCGTCGACGACCGCCACGATGACGTGCAGGGCCAGGAAGGCGGTGGCCGAGAGGGAGAGCGTGCGGTGCAGGCGCACGGTGCCGAAGCGCGGCAGGCCGGGCAGGCGGGCGCGCAGCCGGACGGCGATGCCGAGGAGGACGACGACCGTGAAGAGGACCAGGCAGACCGCGCCGGTGGCCCGGTTGGCGTACCAGAGGGTCGCGGAGGTCATGCGGCCGCCTCCGGCGCCGCGAGCGGGGCGGGCCAGCCGGGCGTGGTGACGACGGTGCCGTCGTGCGCCACCAGGCGGGCCGGCAGGCCGAGGCGGGTCAGCCGGCGTTCCGTGCCCACGCCCCTGACCAGGGCCGCCGTGCTGGCCGCGTTGGCGTCGGCACAGGTGGCCGCGGCCACCGAGACCGTGCGCCACGGGGAGCGGACCGGCAGCCCGGTGCGCGGGTCGACGATGTGGTGGAGGTCGTAGCCGCCGCGCTGCCAGCGGCGGGCACCGGTGCCGGAGGTCGCGAGGCCGCCCGAGCGCAGGCCGACGGTGTCGTACGACCCCTGCGCGGGCGGCTCGTCCACCGGACCGGTGACGTCCTGAACCCGGATCTGCCAGCCGTCCGCCGGGGGTTCGCCGGCGACGGCGGTGTCGCCACCGAGGCTCACCAGCACCCCGCAGCCGGCCGTGTCGGCCAGCAGCCGCGCGGCCCGGTCGGCGGCCCAGGCCTTGGCGGTCGCGCCCAGGTCGAGACGGACGCCCTCGGGCACGGTGACCGTGCCGGTCGCCGCGTCCAGGGTGACCTTGCGCCAGCCGGGGGCGCGGCGCACCCGCAGGGAGACCGGGCGGTCGTCCTCGCGGACGAGCGTGAAGTCGCGGTCGTAGCCGATCGCGTCCATCGCCGAGCCGACGGTCGGATCCACCGCGCCGTCCGTGACCCGGGCGGCGCGCAGGGCGACGGCGAGGGCCTCGGCGAGCAGCGGGCTGACCCGGACCGGGTGGCCGCGGCTGGTGTCGAGGGCGGCCAGTTCGGAGTCGGCACGGAACCGGCTGCAGGCCGCGTCGACCTCGGCGAGCTGCCGGGCGAGGAGCAGGTTGCAGGCGTCCAGCAGGGCCGGGTCGGTGACGACCAGGCGGACGGTGGTGCCGAGCGCGCGCCACTCGGCGGCGGCCGTCGGCCGCGGGGCGACGGTGGGAGTCATGACGCCCCCGAGGTGGAGTCGGTGGCGCCGGATCCACTGCCGGTGGTGAGACCGCCGGAGGCGGACTGGAGGGTCGAGGAGGAACCGGCGGAGTCCGACGAGCCGGACGAGCCGGACGAGCCGGACATCGACGAACTCCCCGAACTTCCAGCGGAGCTGGAACCGGAGCTGGAACCGGACGTCGTACCGGTGCTGGAACTGGACGTCGTGCCGGTGTCGTTGTTCGCGGTCGTCCGGGTGTCCGACTGCATGTGGCCGACCAGGGCGAACACGCCGGCCGTCGCGGCCAGCGTGACCGCCGCCGCCCAGGCCGCCACCCGCCGGGTGCCCCGGCGGACCGATGCGGCGGCTCCCCCCTGCTCGTGCTGACTGCCCTGCGCCATCTCGGTCATGACCGATCCCCTCCTGCGTGACTCTCTGTCACACATCACGTTCGGGTACCGGCCTGGGAGAAGTCTGTGAGGCTCCCCTACGGAGCGGAAGAACTGTCTGAGACGTTCCTGAAAAACGGCAGCGGCCGCCGGTGCGTCACCGGCGGCCGCTGTGGCGGGAGTCGGGTCAGTTCGCGGTGAGGCGGGCGATCGCCTCGTCCACCGTCAGTTCCTCGCGTTCGCCCGTCCTGCGGTCCTTGAGCTCCAGGACGCCCTCGGCGGAGCGGCGGCCCGCGACCAGGATCTGCGGTACGCCGATCAGCTCGGCGTCGGTGAACTTCACGCCCGGGGAGACCCCGGCCCGGTCGTCCACCAGGACGCGCAGCCCGGCCGCCCGGAGCTTCTCCGAGACGTCCAGGGCGAGTTCGGTCTGCAGGGCCTTGCCGGCCGCGACGACGTGCACGTCGGCCGGGGCGACCTCACGGGACCAGACCAGGCCCTTGTCGTCGGCGGTCTGCTCGGCGAGGGCGGCGACGGCGCGGGAGACGCCGATGCCGTAGGAGCCCATCGTCACGCGGACCGGCTTGCCGTTCTGACCGAGGACATCCAGCTTGAGGGCGTTGGTGTACTTCTGGCCCAGCTGGAAGATGTGGCCGATCTCGATGGCGCGGTCCAGCTTCAGGCCGGTGCCGCACTTCGGGCAGGGGTCGCCGTCCTGCACGACGACGACGTCGACGAACTCGGCCACCTCGAAGTCACGGCCGGACACCACGTTCCTGGCGTGCACGCCCTGCTTGTTGGCGCCGGTGATCCAGGCGGTACCGGGGGCCACCCGCGGGTCGGCGATGTACTTCACCTTCTCGCCCAGGCCCTGCGGGCCGACGTAGCCGCGGACCAGGTCGGGACGGCCCGCGAAGTCGGACTCGGTGACCAGCTCGACACCGGCCGGGGCGAAGTGCTCCTCGACCTTGCCCATGTCGACCTCGCGGTCACCGGGCACGCCGATGGCCACGATCTCGCCGTCGACCTTCACCAGCAGGTTCTTCAGCGTCGCGGAGGCCGGGACGCCGAGATACGCGGCGAGGGTCTCGATGGTCGGGGTGTCCGGGGTCGGGATCTCCTCGAGCGCGGGCACGCCCGACGCGTCCACCGGCTGCAGCTGGTACGAGATCGCCTCGGTGTTGGCCGCGAAGTCGCAGTTCGGGCAGTCGGCGAAGGTGTCCTCGCCGGCCTCGGCCGGGGCCAGGAACTCCTCCGACTTCGAGCCGCCCATGGCGCCGGCCGTCGCCGCGCAGATCCGGTAGTCGAGGCCGAGCCGCTCGAAGATCCGCTGGTAGGCCGCGCGGTGCAGGGCGTACGACGTCGCCAGACCCTCGTCGTCCAGGTCGAAGGAGTACGAGTCCTTCATCAGGAACTCACGGCCGCGCAGGATGCCGGCGCGCGGACGGGCCTCGTCCCGGTACTTGGTCTGGATCTGGTAGAGGATGACCGGCAGGTCCTTGTAGGAGGACGCCTGGTCTTTCACCAGCAGGGTGAAGATCTCCTCGTGGGTCGGGCCGAGGAGGTAGTCACCGCCCTTGCGGTCCTGGAGGCGGAACAGCTCGGCGCCGTACTCCTCCCAGCGGCCGGTCGCCTCGTACGGCTCCCGGGGCAGGAGGGCCGGCAGCAGCACCTCCTGGGCGCCGATCGCGTCCATCTCCTCACGGACGATCCGCTCGATGTTGGACAGCACCTTCAGACCGAGCGGCAGCCAGGACCAGATCCCGGCCGCCGTGCGGCGGACGTAGCCGGCGCGGACGAGGAGCTTGTGGCTGAGGACCTCGGCGTCCGCCGGGTCGTCACGCAGCGTCTTCGCCATCAACTGGGACATGCGTTGGACCGGTGCGTTCGCCATGGTTCTCGTACTCCTGCCGGAAAAGGGTGATGGCAAGGAGGTTAGCCGGGCTTGCTGTGCCGGTGGAAATCCGTTATCAGCGGCGGGGTCACTTACGGCGCAGCGGCAGGGGCGCGCCCATCACCGCGTACGGCTTCGGGGCGCTGGGGAAGTGCACCCGGCGGGCCAGGTCGACGTAGCCGAGGGAGTGGTAGAGGCCGCGGGCCGGGCTGTCGGTGTCGATCGCGGAGAGGATCGAGCGGGGCTCGGTGGCGCCGTCCGTGATGAGCGTGATCAGCCGGCGGCCGATGCCGCGGTTCTGGTGCTGGGGGTGCACGTGCAGTTCGGTGATGACGAAGGAGTCGTCGAGCCAGTCGGCGTTGCCCTGGGCGCGGAGGTAGGGCTCCACGACGGTGGACCACCAGTGGGTGCGGGAGTTCGGCATGCCGTAGACGAACCCCACGAGGTGCCCCTCGCTGGTGGCGCCGAGAGCCCGCGCCCCGGGGTACTGCATGTGCCTCAGGACGATCTGGCGGCGGACCGCCACCTCGTCGGGGCCCAGGCCGAAGGCGATCGCTTGGACTGCCAGGGCCTCGTCCACGTGGGCGGGGAGGTCCAGGGGGGCGATCACGAGGGTCATGTGGGGAGCGTACAGGGGGTGGAGCGCGATCGTCCGGGTGCGGGCGGGTTGTGGCTGGTCGCGCAGTTCCCCACGCCCCTTCGGGACGCGGTTCCCCCGGCGCCGGTCAGCGGAGAACCGTCAGAACAGCACGCTCATGAACGCGCCGACCTCCTGGAAGCCCACCCGCAGGTAGGTCCTTCGCGCGGCCGTGTTGAAGTCGTTGACGTAGAGGCTGACCACCGGGGCCACGTCGGCCAGGGCGTAGCGCAGCACCGCGGCCATACCGGGCGCCGCCAGTCCCGTCCCCCGGTACTCCGGGGCGACCCACACGCCCTGGATCTGGCAGGCCTCGGCCGTCGCGGCGCCGATCTCCGCCTTGAAGACGACCTTGCCGTCGGCGTCGACGCGGGCGAAGGAGCGGCCGGCGCCGACGAGTTCGGCGACCCTCGCCTGGTAGAGGAGGCCGCCGTCGCCGGCCAGCGGGGAGACGCCCACCTCCTCCGTGAACATCGCCACGCACGCCGGCATGATCGTCTCCATCTCGTCCTTGCGGATGCGGCGGACGTACGGATCCGGGGCGATGCCGGCGGGCATCCGGTCGGTGACCATCAGGGGTTGCCGGCGGCGCACCTCGCGGGCCGGGCCCCAGTGCGGTTCCAGGAGGCGCCAGAGCTGGGCGGTGGCCTCGGCGGGGCCGACGATCGAGGAGCAGCGGCGGCCGGCCCGGCGGGCGCGGTCGGCGAAGGCGCGGATCGCGCGCGGGGTGGCGCAGATCGGGACCAGGTTGGCGCCGGCGTAGCAGAGGGACGTGAGCATGCCGTCCTCGTACCAGCCCCACATCTCGCCGCCGAGGCGCCAGGGGTCGAGGCCGGCCACCTGGACGCGCGAGGTCACGAAGGCGTTCGCGACCGGCTCGCGGCCGAGTACGGCGAGCGCGGCGTCCAGGTCACTCGGTTCCAGGACCCGGGAGGTGGTCTGGGTCAGCACGTACTGGCCTCACGGTCGGATTTGCCTGATCCCCGCACTGTACCTGCCGTGATTCTGGCGCGCCGCCCTGAGGGAGGGGACAAGGTCAGTGCGGGCTGTGATCGTCCAGCCGAGCCCGCAGCTCACGGACCTCCGACTGGAGGTCCCGTACCAGGCGGTGCAGGGCTTGGATGGCAACGACGGCGGCACCGTTGGCATCCACCAGTTCAATAGTGCCGTCGTCTCTGCCCAGACCGAGTGCCGCGTACCAGTCCTGGGCCATGGGGCCGAGGTGGCGGATGTCCTCCTCCCCCAGGTAACTCCACGTGCTTACCTGCAGGCCAGCAACCGCCCTCAGAATCTCGTAGCCGTCCATTGTCCGGCCATCGGTGCCCGGGTCACCGCGCTGGTCGTCCTTCTCCGCCCGGGCCCCTTCCTTGGTGCCGGGCGGAACGGACCATGTGAGAGGGGCGATCTGGAACTTGAGATCGCGGTCACTGCCCGCGCCGGTCCAGCCGTCGGAATGGGTCTGGAAACTCGGCATCTTGCGCAGCGAGGCGAGCACGCCCTTGTGGATCCGCCTCTCGACGTTCCACAGGAAATCAGCGGCCAAGACGGTGTCCGGGTGATCATTCCCGAGTACCTTACTGAACGAGTCGACGAGACGGACGCACTCGGAGTGAACCGACCGAGGGCCGTCCGCCGCCAGTCTGGCCATCAGCAGGTTCATCCGGACACGCAACGTCTCGGGATGCTCGTCTCCGATGGCGCGGCCGAACTTCTCCGCGAGAAGGGCGAACTGCGGCACGACGGTTGCCGGGCCCTCGACGACACCGCGAGCCGCCGTGTGGTTGGCCGCTGCCTCCAGGGTGAAGGGGTGCCCTGAGCCCAGTCGCCTCTCCAGGCGTCCGAGGACGTCGGCGAAGCCGGTCCGTGCTGCTTCTGGGTCCGACCCGAACCGACAAAGCGCCTCGATCTCGGCCGCGTTGACGCTGAGGGGGTGGTCCCGGCCGAGGACCGACTCGCATTGCTCCCGCAGCGTGCCGGCCATGGCCAAGGCCTGGCTGGTGGCGCCGCGGCGCAGAGTCCAGCAGGCCAGGCCGATGCGGATGCGCAAGCTGCTGGGATGCCTGGGGCCCAGAGCGGCGTCCGCCTGGACAGCGAGTTCACCGAGCAGTCCGCAGGCCGTCGCGGGGTCACCCGAGCGTCCGGCGGCCCAGGCATGGGCATAGCGCGCGTCGAGTGCCGCGGGGTGGTCGGCGCCGAACGCGTGGATCACAGACGGCAGGAGTTCGTCCAGTTCGGTGTACGCGTGCATCCAGTTACCCGCGCGGCCCCCTGTACGCGCCATGCCCCAGCGCGCGAGCAGCCGGATCGTGTCCCCGTCCTGGTCCGGCCCGGCGGCCTTGCTGCGGACCATGGCGATGTAGAGCCTGTTGGCCTCGTGCCAGCGCCCCATGTGGCCGGTCCACCAGGCCTCTCGCAGCATGGCGAGCCGGGTGAGAACATGGTCTTCGCCCAGCCGCGCGCGGCAGTCGGCGCGCAATTCGGCGGTCAGCTCCACGGCGCGCTGGATCCGGCCGGTCTGTCCGGTCCAAAAGGCGAGGGCGTGCCTGGCCGCGAGGCTCTTGGGGCTTGCTTCACCGAACTCCTCGGTCGCTCCGCGGACGAGCCGCTCGGCGGCGTCCCTGGCCAGTTCGGGCTGATGTGCGGCGCTGAGCATGGCGACGGACCGAGCCAGCGAGTCCAGCCAGCTCTCGCCGGGAGGCCAGACCGTGAACTCCTCCGACGCGGAATGGGCAAGCACGGCGTCGGCCGCTCCGTCCCAGCCGCCGATCCAGCTGTGCGACATCAGTCCGACCAGCAGCTGCTTGTCGCTGCGCCTCCTGGACCGCCGCCCGTCGTCCAAGCGGGTCCAGGACCTCTGGATGGCGAGGTAGTCGATGTCGACCGGGCTGGCGTTCGCCTTCGCCAGGTGAGCGATGCAGCGCAGGAGGTTCTCGACGACCTCCCAGTCCCTGCCGACCCTTTTGTCGCTCTCAGCCAGGTACGCATAGAGACTCGACCGCGTGATCCTGCCGAACTCCGGTACCGCCAAGCCGTCGGCGCGGGGAGGCGGGAGGCGGGCAGCCTTCAGTAACTGGGCCTTGGTGACCTTGCCCGCATCCATGAGCCGAACCAGTTCGGCACGGAATTGCCGCCAAGTCCTCACAGTGCCTCACAAGCGTACTGGCCGGGGAGTGGCATCCATGGTGTCCGACCGTTCCGAGGAGCGTCCAGCGGAATCCACGAGACCGGTAAGACGGCTCTCGGACGTCCGGGACATGGCCGTCTGCATCCGGGACTTCACCGTGGCCGCTCTTTCCACGCTGCACTGGGACCAGTTGCTCGGCCCGTTTCCGCTACCGTCCCGGAGGTCCCGTGATGCCCTTTGCCCTCAGTCTGCTGGAGGGAACGCCGACCGTTGACGTCCTGGCGCTCAGCGCTGTGGCGTGCCCCAGGATGCTACGGCAGCTGCTGCTGTTCCTCGGCTTCCGGCGGACCTTGCGTACGGTACGACGGGACACCGCAAGGGTGTCGCTGTTCGGCATGTTCTCCGCCGCACTGACGCCACACCGTGTGCCGGGCCGTCACGGCCGACCGGACTCGGAACCGCCGGACCCGCGCGGCCTCAGCCGGCCACCGACACCGACGGCTCGCCGGAGGTGACGCCCTCCGCCTCCATCTGCTCGGCCAGCTTCATGGCCTCCTCGATGAGGGTCTCCACGATCTTGGACTCGGGGACCGTCTTGATGACCTCGCCCTTGACGAAGATCTGGCCCTTGCCGTTGCCGGAGGCGACACCGAGGTCGGCCTCGCGGGCCTCGCCGGGGCCGTTGACGACGCAGCCCATGACGGCGACGCGAAGGGGGACCTCCATGCCGGTGAGACCGGCGGTGACCTCTTCGGCGAGCTTGTAGACGTCGACCTGGGCGCGCCCGCAGGAGGGGCACGAGACGATCTCCAGGCCACGCTGCTTGAGGTTCAGGGACTCCAGGATCTGGTTGCCCACCTTGACCTCCTCGACCGGCGGCGCGGAGAGCGAGACACGGATCGTGTCGCCGATGCCCTGGGACAGGAGGGCCCCGAAGGCCACCGCCGACTTGATCGTGCCCTGGAAGGCCGGGCCCGCCTCGGTGACGCCGAGGTGGAGGGGGTAGTCGCACTGGGCGGCGAGCTGCCGGTACGCCTCGATCATCACGACCGGGTCGTTGTGCTTGACCGAGATCTTGATGTCCCGGAAGTCGTGCTCCTCGAAGAGGGACGCCTCCCACAGGGCCGACTCGACCAGCGCCTCGGGGGTCGCCTTGCCGTACTTCTGGAGCAGCCGGCGGTCCAGGGAACCGGCGTTGACGCCGATGCGGATCGGGGTGCCGTGGTCCTTGGCGGCCGCCGCGATCTCCTTGACCTTGTCGTCGAACTGCTTGATGTTGCCGGGGTTGACGCGGACGGCGGCGCAGCCGGCCTCGATCGCGGCGAAGACGTACTTCGGCTGGAAGTGGATGTCCGCGATGACCGGGATCTGGGACTTCCGGGCGATGGTCGCCAGCGCGTCCGCGTCGTCCTGGGTGGGACAGGCGACCCGCACGATCTGGCAGCCGGAGGCGGTCAGCTCGGCGATCTGCTGCAGGGTGGCGCCGATGTCGGACGTACGGGTCGTGGTCATCGACTGGACCGAGACCGGGGCGTCCCCGCCGACCGCCACGGAGCCGACCTGGATCTGCCGGCTCTTCCGGCGCTCGGCGAGCTTGGTCGGAACGGACGGCATGCCGAGAGAAATCGCAGTCATCTGCTGTGCAACCCCAAGTCGTGGATCAAGGTCCAGGTCCCGTCGTGAGCGGGTTCCAGGCTTCGAGATTACGGCACCGGCACAGGAGCGAGCACATCCCCCACCCGTAAACCCACCCGATGGAAGCGGCCCGGAGCACACTGTTCCGGGCCGCCTCGAACGCCGTGTGGCTAGGAGATTTTCACCGGGTTAACCACCCGCTGACCACCCTGGACACTCAGCCCTGCACCGGAGTCGAATCCCGTGCGGACAGCCAGCTCAGGGACAGTGCCGTAGCTCATCACCGGCGTGCCCTCTCCTTCCCCGTTGAGGAGTTCCACGATCTCTTGCCACACCCCGTCCGCCAGCCACGTGCGCTGCCGACAGCGAACCTTCTCGGGGCTGCCGAACCGCCCTGGAAGATCACGCCAGAGGATTCCGGTACGCAGACGGTGCAGCATCCCCGCGAGAGCCGCCCTCAGATCCAGCGGTGAGCGAAAGTGATGCGCGCCGTACTTGGAGCGGAGCGACTCTTCGATACGTGCCCACTGACTGTCCGTGGGGTCAGCAGGAACGGGTGTCCCCGTGCTCTCATGCCACTGGATGGTCAAGCACCTGGCCCCTTCCCGGTGCCGAAACTCCGGGTCCACGATGTCGACACGCCCCCTCAGCAATTCCATCAGGCCACGCCGCTCGGAAACCGAGAGGGACCGCATTTCCGGAGCGGCCGCTCCCAGGACAGATGTGAGCCGGGCAGCCCGGTCGACTCGGTCCTCCAGCTCCGCCAGCCAACCCCGCGCATGGACCAGGATCCGTTCGAAGACCCCCTGCTCCACTTCCAACTGCCGCATCGCGGCGACGGTGACACGGCTGTATGGTGCCTGACGCCGCAATCCGTCGAGTTCCTCCGTGAACTGTGCAACGGACCGCTCCAGCGACCTCACCCGCTCAAGGTGGCGGATCAGCCGAGTATCCGGTTCGGAGAGCGCCGACAGCATCGGCCGGCTGTGCGGTGGCATCGAAGCCAGCAGGACATTCAGATGCCGCGCCACCTGTTCCTCGGCGTGATCGGCGCGCAGAGAGCGGCAGCCGCAGCGGGCAGCCGCGTTCAACCCCGAACAGCGATACGTCCATACCCCGTCGTTGCTCCGGAAGCATCCGACGTAAGGCCGACCGCATGCCCCGTGGATTCGTCCGGTGAGCGGGTACTCACCCAAGGGATTCCTGCGTGGTCGAGTCAGCTCGGCCAGCGCTCGCTGAAAGGCTTGAGTCCGCTCCGCGGACAGAATCGCGGGCAACGGGATGACCACGCTCTCACCGTGCAGGGGTCGCCCGTCGTCGCCGAGCCGGGTGCAATGGCCGCCCCACTGCTGATCAGGGCGCCGGAAGACGGTCTCTCCGATAAACGCCGCGCTCTGCAACCGTCGGTGGAGGTTCGTCCCTGTCCAGGGTTTTCCGCTCCGGGTCGGAATCCCGCGTCTGTTCAGTTCCTCGGCGACGTCCGTCAGGGTGCGGCCACCCTCGATCACAAGATCGGCCAGGAGCCGCACCACAGCCGCTTCAGCCGGATCGACTTCGAGAGCCGACCCGAAAGCTCCCTTCCCGCGGATTCTGTAGCCGTACGGTGCCGGGCCGCCCGGCCAGCCGCCGTCCAGCGCCTTGAGCTGCCGACCCGCCTGAGTGTGGGCGACGATCCGTCGATAGTCCGCATCCACTGCCTGTGCAAGCCGGTCGATGGTCAGCCATCTTTCAAAGTCGGCCTCCCCCAGAGGCTCGACGCAGCACTCGACCCGAGCACCGGCGTCTTCGATCTGCCAGACGCATCGCCAGACGGCGGACTCCGTTCGCCCCAGACGGTCGAGACGATGCGCGAGGACGAGGCCGACACGACCTTCGCCGATTTCCACCAGCAGTTCATCGAGCCCAGGTCGTGAATCCGTCGAGCCCGATTCGCCGACGTCTTCCCAGTAACCCGCAAGCCGCCACGTCGGCTGCTGTTCCACGAACTTCCGAATGGCTTCTGCCTGAGCGGGGATTCCGTACCGTCCCCTTTGCTCCGCCGTCGAGACACGCAGGTATGCGGCGACAACGAGGGGCTCGGCGTCTCTGCCCTTGTCTTCTGGGGCAGCCGCTCGGCCAGGTCGAAGGTGAGCGAGATCTGGGCGAGCTTGGCCTGGCAGTAGGCCTGCACGCCGTCCCAGTGGCGCTCCAGCATCA
>NZ_JBFAXI010000069.1:0-42943 GCF_040680735.1 Streptomyces sp. NPDC051987
CCCCCGGCGCGGCCGCCCTGCCCGGCACTGGTACCTCCACCCCAGTCCCGCTCATCCCTCACCCCACCGCAGCAGCGCTCAACCACGACGGCGGATTCCGGCGGTGCCGAACCGGGCGGTAGGGCACCTGCGGGCCGGTGGGGGCCAGTCGCGCAGTTCCCCGCGCCCCTGGGGCGGCCGCCCTGCCCGGCACTGGTACCTCCACCCCAGTCCCGCTCATCCCTCACCCCGCCGCAGCGGCGCTCAACCACGACGGCGGAATTCGGCGGTGCCGAACCGGGCGGTGGGCGCCTGCGGGCCGGTGGGGGCTGGCCGCGCAGTTCCCCGCGCCCCTGGGGTCCTCACGCTGGGGTTGGGCGGCGGAGGAGGGAGGTGATCGGGCGCCAGAGTTCCAGGGGGGTGACACCGTTGTCGGGCGCCGTTCGCCATATGAGGCCGTCGGGGTGGTGCAGGACGGCGGTGATCTCGTCCGGGGTCGGCGGGGCGGCGTTGCCCCGCAGGTAGACCGCTCGCATGCCCAGGTTCCTGAGGCGCGTCAGGGCTCGGGCGCGGTTCTGGGCGTGGACCAGGACGCGGACGACGGACGAGCTGTCCGGGGTGGTCGGACTGGGCAGGTTCAGCGCCACCACCACCCTGCCGTTCGGCAGCTTGCAGAACCCTCCTGCGGCCATGCGGTCACATCCCCGTGCGCGTCGGTGTCAATAAGAAAGCCACAGGACGCACCTAAGCACGAGCGGCGGCGACCCGCCAAGGGGTCACCGCCGATACGTGTCTGACCTGCGGAAATGCGGACTACTTCACCGCGGGGCCGACCTGGAGGGAGATCGTCGAGCCGTCTCGGGCCTCGGTGACGATGTTGATCTTCGTGTTGGTGTCAGTGATCTTGACAGCGCCGGTCGGGTTCGAGGCGTCGTAGTAGTCGCTCTTGTGGTCGTTGAAGACCGACACCCCGGAGGACTGCCTGATCCTGGTCGCCACGTCCGCCTTGTGGAGCGTGATGCCGTCCGTCGCGTAGAGGCTGAACGGCGAGTCGTAGGCCTGGACGCGGTTGCGCATCACCGTGCCGTCGGACCACTTCAGCGCCGTCGGGTGCGAGTCGACCGGGAGGATGAGGCCCGTGCCGGGGTGGACGCTGGTGTTGTTGTCCGCCTCGGAGGTGTCCCACTTCCAGATCAACAGGCCGTTCTGGTACGGGTAGTGCTCCACCCAGTCCGGACGGGTCGTGGAGAAGCCGAAGTTGTACGGGCCGGTCTGGAGGGTCTTGTCGTACGACACGTACTGGCGGTTCTCCGCGATGTAGTACTGCGCGTAGTCCTTGGTGAAGGACGCCCCGATGCGGGAGAACCCGGCGGCGGTCCAGGCGGCGTCCGCGGACTCGGCGTTGTCGGAGAAGACGGTGGCGCCGTCCGCCGTCAGGGTGATCTCGTCGGCCGCGAAGCCCTTGAGCGCCACCCCGCCGTCGGTCTGGTAGCGGAAGCGGAGCTGGATCTTCTGGCCCGCGTAGGCGTCCAGCGGGTACGACAGCTTGGTGTACGCGTCGACCGAACCGGTGAGCGCCGGCTTGTCGCTGCCGTCGCGCGGGATGGCCGCCCCGTTCACCGTGCCGTCCAGGGCGGTCCAGTTGGCACCGCCGTCGGTGGAGACCTCGGTGTAGAGGTAGTCGTAGCCCGACTCGATGTCGTACCAGCCGTCGAGGTTCAGGGTCGCGGAGGACTTGCCGGTCAGGTCGACGTCACGGGTCAGCGTGTTCTTGAGGTTGTCGCCGCTGCCGCTCCACCACTGGGTCGAGCCCTGGGCCGGGGTGACCACCGTGGTGGTGACCGCCTTGTCGGGCAGGGTGACCACCGTGGCCTGCTTGTCCTTGGTGTTGTACTCGGCGACGCCCAGCTTGTGGCTGGACTTCGTGCCGGCCTTGGCCACGTCGTAGTTGAGCCAGCCCAGCTGCAGCTTGTCCCAGGCGTTCAGGTCGCCGGGCAGGTCACCGATGGCCTCCTTGCCGGTGCCCAGCCAGGAGCCGGAGGACATCAGGGTCCAGAAACCGGTGGAGTTGTCGCCGCCGTTGGTGTCGTACTCGTCCGGCAGACCGAGGTCGTGGCCGTACTCGTGGGCGTAGACGCCGAGGCCGCCGTTCTCCGGCTGCATGGTGTAGTCGCCGACCCAGATGCCGGTGTCGCCGACCTGGGTGCCGCCGAGCTTGTTGCCCGCGGGGCCGGTGGCGCCGGCGTCGGTGCCGAAGGCGTACCAGCGGTGGGCCCAGATCGCGTCCGTGCCCTGCGCGCCGCCGCCCGCGGACTCGTCCTCGCCGGCGTGCACGATCTGGAAGTGGTCGACGTAGCCGTCGGGCTCGTTGAAGTTGCCGTCGCCGTCGTAGTCGTAGCGGTCCCACTGGTCGTACTGGGCGAGGTCGGCCTTGATGGCGGCGTCGGACTCGCCGGCCGCCTTCTGGTCGGCGACCCAGGCGTTCAGGCCGTCGCGCACCAGGTTCCACACGCTGGAGCAGGTGGTCGAGCCGCAGGCGTTGTTGCCGTAACGGGCTTCGTTGTAGGGGACCTTGACCCAGTCGGTGACCTCACCGTCGACCGAGTAGCGGCCCGAGGACTGCTTCTCGTAGTACTTCTTCAGCGACTCGGTGTTCTTGCCGGTGCCGAAGTAGAGGTCCTGGAAGTGGGCCTGGTTGTAGTCCGCCTGCCACGCCGTGGAGTTGTCCTTGGTGCGGTCCGGCTCGGCTATCTGGTTGTGCAGCGGACCGTCCGTGCCGCCGTACCGCGGGTCCTTCTGGTCGCCGAACTCGACCAGGATCGTGAAGATCCTGTCCGTCTTCTCGCGGCCGAGCTCGACGTACTTGCTGTCGCCCTTCTTGCCCTTGAGCTGGACGACCTTGGATCCGTCCCGCTCCTTGACCTGGGCCTTGCCGGATATGACCTGGTCGAGGGCTTCCTGGCGCTGGGCCTCCTGGGTCTTGCTCAGAGGGCCGTCGAGGTCGTGCTCCTCCTGCTTCGTCGCCGGGTCGTGCCGGTGGACGGTGGTGCTGGTCGCCGCCGGGATCGCGGCCTCCGCGACCGCGAAGGTGGCGAAGCCCACGGAGGCGGTCGCGAGCGTCACGCCGACGGCGATCGCTCTGAACGTCCAGGGTCTGCTGGTCACTTGAGTTCCTCCCCCGCGCCGCGCGCACGGGAACGAGGACCGGGTCATGGTTGGGGGTCCGTGCGCGCACGTTCAACGCGTCGATTCAAGTGACGACATTTGACTACTGGTTTACGAGAAAAGACAGACCTTGACTCAGAGCGTTCAACTGCACTATGCGGAGCGGAAGTTCGCTTTACGGACGCCGGGCCGCGCGCTACCCCCGAAGTGGCCCCCTCAACCGGCGCGCATATGCCGCTGGTTGCCGTATGCCATGCGACCGTGCGCCCCCTGTGCACCGGTACCGTGGGTTAGGTCACGCTTACCGGTCGTTCCGCTCGGGCATGCACGCGAATAGAGTCGAACGGTGGAACGTCCGGAAGCCGGTGGAAACCAAGGCCGGCTCCCCGTCTCACCTCCACATCTCCCGAGGACACGATTGCCATGCCTCGTCCGACCCCGGCACAGCTCGTCTACGGTTCGTGCACCGTGATCTGCTCGACGCTCGCCATGCTGCTGCTGTCACAGACGAGTTCGGGCATCGGGATCGCGGTCATCGCGCTCGCCGCGCTCGCTCTGGGACTGCTGGTGGCCATGACGGTGCCGCTGCCCCGGCCGCGCACGGTCGCGCAGTCCCGGCCCGCCCCCGCCGCACCGCCCGAGGTGCGGGTCCCCGTGCACCGGGAGACCGTGGCCGCCGCCACGGCCGAACCCGTCCGGGAGCCCACCGCGCCCTGACGTACCCGCACCGGTGAAGTCGGCGGATCCGTGAAACTGACGGACCCGCCGACTGCTTGTGCGCCCCCTGGTGCCCGGCCGCGGCCCCGCTATGCGCGGGTGCTGACCACCACCGTCTTCGCCGCCTTGTCGTGCAGGCCCTGCCTGTACGGCTTGTCGAAGTAGCTCCAGCCGCCGCAGATCACCGTCCACACGCAGGCGCAGCAGAAGGCGAACGGCACCCACAGCACGAGGGCGCGCAACAGCGAGGTCTGGCCGGTGGGCGTGGCGCCGTCGGACAGGTTGGCGACCCGCATGCCGAGCCACTTCATCCCGAGGGTCTGCCCCGACCTGGCGATCAGCAGGGTGTCGTAGGCGACGAACAGGACCACGGCGATGATCGACTGGGCCAGGGACCGGCCCGCCGAGATCCGGTCGCCGTTCACCTGGTACTCGCTCACCCCGAACGCCCAGGTGAGCAGGGCGACCACGATGCCCACCAGGATCATGTCGATGATCCGTGCGAGGGTCCGCTTGCCGCTGTCGGCGAGCGGCGGCATCCCGGCGAGCGGGTCTGCCGGGTAGCCGCCCGCTCCGTACGGGCCGCCGCCGTAGGGACCGCCGCCGGCACCGCCCCCGTAGGGGCCGCCGCCCGCTCCGGAGGGGCCGCCGCCGTAGGAGGGCGGCGGCTGTTTGCGGAACGGATCGTCTTCCGGCGGCTCTCCTGAGCCCGGGGGCGGGGGCGGTTCGGTGCTCATGGCCCGAGTGCACCGCGAAGCGACCGGACCCGCACCCGGCGAGCGGCCGTACGGGGGACGGGACACCCGGAAGGGGCCGGGAGCAGCGCCCCCCGAAGAGGCCCGGGGCAGCGCCCCCGAAGGGGCGCGGGGAACTGCGCGACCAGCCACGACGGCGCCGCAGACGAGCGACGGCCCGTCCCGGCGCCATCAGCACCCGGAAGGGGCCGGGGGCACCGCCCCCGAAGGGGCGCGGGGAACTGCGCGACCAGCCACGACGGCGCCGCAGACGAGCGACGGCCCGTCCCGGCGCCCTCAGCAATGCGCTCAGCCCGCGACGAAGGTGTGCGCCGCCTTGTCGTGCCAGCACTGGTGCCAGGGGCGGTCGACCAGGCACCAGGCGACGCCGACGATCCCGATGCCGAGCAGTCCGGGCACGGTGTACACCAGCCAGCGGCGCAGCGCGGCGCCGAAGGCGGGGGGCTCGTGGCCCTCGATGTCCCGCACCTCCAGGCCGAACAGCTTCTTGCCGAGCGTGCGGCCCCATCGAGCGGTGGGCAGCACCTCGTAGAGGACGCCGGCCAGGAGCAGGACGCCGAGCACGATCCCGAGGTACAGGCCGGTCGTGCCGTCGAGCAGCCAGACGGTCTCGGTACGGCCGGACAGCTTCGCCGCGTCGATCTTGTCCTGCACGTGGTCGGCAGCCCTGGTCCCGAACGGTACGGCGACGGCCCCGGTCACCGCGCCGACGACCAGGCTGTCGACGAGCCGCGCGGCGAACCGCCTGCCGAGCCCGGCGGGCCGGGCGGCCGCCTGTCGCCGGGCGGCCGCCTGGAAGGGGTCCTCCACCGGGGGCTTCCAGGGGGCGACCGGCTGGTCACCGGCGAGCTGGTGCACCTGCTGCGCCCAGGAGGCCTGGCCGCCCCCGGCACCGACGGCCATGGGGGTGGCGGGAGCCATCGGGGACCGGGGCGCGGCGGACTGCTGTGGGGGGACGGCGGGGACAGCGGACTGGGCGGCGGCCTGGGATGCCGGGGCGGGGCCGGGCGGCGTCTGGCCTGCGGCGGCGCGGGCGGCGGCCGCCTTTCCGGCGCCGAAGCCGGGGGGCGCGGTGCCGGAGGCGCCGGGCGCGCCGACCGGGCCCTGCGCCCCGAAACCGGCCGCGGCGCCGGTGCTGCCACCGGCGCCCGCACCACCCGGACCGGCCGCACCGGCCGCACCGGCGCCCGGGGTCGGCGCGCTCTCGTCGCGGATCGGACGGAAGGTCAGCGTGCCGTCGTCCAGGGGCGGCCGGGCCGCCGACGGGGTTCCCGCGGGGCCGACCGTCGGTCTGCGGAAGATGAACGTGCCGCCCGAGTCGACGTCGTCCTGGTCCGCCGGCGGCAGGGTCGGCGTGCCGTCGGTGCGGGGCGACCGGCCGTCGGGGCCGGCCGGGGAGCCGGCCGCCCGGGGGTCGCCGCCCCAGGCGCTGCCCTCGGCCTGCCAGCCGGAGGCGCCGTCCGGCCGCGGGTCCTCGTCGAAGAAGTGCGGGCCGGTCTCCTCGACCGCCGAGGCCCCGGGAGCCACCGGGGCGGGGCCCGCGGGGACAGCGGGAGCCGCGGGTCGGGAGCCGGGCGGGGCGACGAGCGGCTCGCCGTCGGACGGGGCCGGGCGGCTGGTGCCGGGCACCCACGCGGCGCCGTTCCAGTAGCGGACGTAGCCGGGGATGGACGGGTCCGGGTAGTAGCCCTCGCGAGGCCGTTCGTCACCGGGTGCCGGGGTTGGGGCGGTCATGTCCGTCATCCCGTATCTGCTCGGGGGTGAAGTGCGAGCCTCCACATCTATCAGACGCGGGTGCCCGTCACCGCCAGTCCCGCAGGACCCGCCCCTTTCCGGGCAGCCGTGTACACCCCCTTCACCGCATCGGAAAAAAATCTTCCGGAACCCGCGTAATGCGCGCGCCCCCCAGCCGCTCTCCCCCCGTACGGGCCCACCCGCGGGCGCCCGCACGACCGACCGAGAGAGGAACCGAACGCCATGTCCCACACCGTGGTCGAACGCGAGCTGGAGCTGCGGCTCATCCTGTCCCCCGAGCGGAGCATCCCGGTCCCGGCCCGGCTGACCTACCGCTCCGACGACCCGTACGCCGTCCACGTCGGCTTCCACGTCACCTCCGCGTGCCCGGTCCACTGGACCTTCGCCCGCGACCTGCTCGTGGAGGGGGTGTTCCGGCCGAGCGGGCACGGGGACGTGCGGGTGTGGCCGACGAAGGCGGAGGGCCGCAGCGTCGTGCTGATGGCGCTGAGTTCACCCGACGGAGACGCCCTGCTCGAGGCGCCGACCGCCCAGGTGTCCGCCTGGCTGGAACGGACTCTGCGGGTGGTGCCCCCGGGCAGCGAGGCCGGGCGGCTGGGGATCGACGAGGCGCTCGACCAGCTGCTCGCCCAGTGAGGGCCCCGCCCGATGGGAGCCGTACGCAGGCGTGCGGGATCAGAACAGTTTGCCGGGGTTGAGGATGCCCAGCGGGTCGAAGACGTGTTTGACGGCCCGCTGCATCTCCACCCCCACCGGCCCGATCTCCCGGGCCAGCCACTCCTTCTTCAGCACGCCGACGCCGTGTTCACCGGTGATGGTGCCGCCGAGTTCCAGGCCGAGGCCCATGATCTCGTCGAAGGACTCGCGGGCGCGCCGGCACTCGTCGGGGTCCTGGGCGTCGAAGCAGACCGTGGGGTGCGTGTTGCCGTCGCCCGCGTGGGCGACGACCCCGATGGTCAGCCGGTGCCTGGCGGCGATGCGCTCGACGCCCTCGATCATGTCGCCGAGCCGGGAGCGGGGCACGCACACGTCGTCGATCATCGTGGTACCCCTGACGGCCTCCAGGGCGACGAGCGAGGACCGGCGGGCCTGGAGGAGGAGTTCGGACTCGGCGGCGTCGTCGGCCGGGACCACCTGGGTGGCGCCCGCGGCCTCGCAGAGTTTGCCGAGGGCGGCGAGGTCGGCGGCCGGGTCCGGGGTGTCGAAGGCGGCGAGCAGCAGGGCCTCGGTGGACTCGGGCAGGCCCATGCGGGTGAGTTCGTTGACCGCCCGCACGGTCGTACGGTCCATCAGTTCGAGCAGGGACGGCACATGGCCGCCCTCCATGATCCGGCAGACCGCCTCGCAGGCGGCGGCCGCGGAGGCGAACTCGGCGGCCAGCACCAGCTGCTGGGGCGGCTTCGGCTTCAGCGCGAGCACGGCCCGCACGACGATGCCGAGCGAGCCCTCGGAGCCGACGAACAGCCGGGTCAGGTCGTACCCCGCGACCCCCTTCGCGGTCCGGCGGCCGGTGGACATCAGCCGCCCGTCCGCGAGGACCACGTCCAGACCGAGCACGTACTCGGCGGTGACCCCGTACTTCACGCAGCACAGGCCGCCCGAGGCCGTCCCGATGTTGCCGCCGATCGTGCACATCTCCCAGCTGGAAGGGTCCGGGGGGTAGGACAGGCCGTGCTCCTCGACCGCGCGGGAGAAGGCGGCGTTGACGACGCCGGGCTCGACGACCGCGATGCGGTCCACCGGCGAGATCTCCAGGATGCGGTCCATCCTGGTCAGAGAGAGCACGATGCAGCCGTCGGTGGCGTTGGCCGCGCCGGACAGGCCGGTGCGGGCGCCCTGCGGGACGACCGGGACGCGCAGCTCGGTGGCGACGCGCATGACGTGCTGGACCTGTTCGACCGTGCGCGGCAGCACGACGACGGCCGGGACGCCGGCCGGGCAGAAGCTCGCCATGTCGTTGGCGTAGGAGGCGGTCACGTCGGGATCGACGAGGACCGCGTCGGCCGGCAGACCCGCGAGGAGCCGGTCGGTGAGGTTGCTGGTGGCCTCGTCCCGAGGCGCTTCGATACGGCTCATGATCACAGCGTCGCACCAGGGGCCATCGGTGTGAACCCCACGCCCCGCTCCTTGGGCCGCACGGACGCGGTCGTCATATTGACGCACAGTGTGAGTCATGTGCGCGCTGGATGACCGACCGTCCTCACCCGCCACCTCACTGCTCGCCGAACCGGCGCCGCGGCGCCGCCGCCGCCGGGTGACGCGGCGGCTGCTGGTCGTGGCGCTGGCGGGCGCGGTGGCGGCCGGCGGCACGCTGCTGCTGCGGCCGCGCGAGCCGCACCGGGCCGCACCGGCCCCGGCCGCCGGACCGCGGGCCCAGGCGGCCGCGCGGGCGGCGGCCCTCGCGGCGGCGCAGACGGCCGTCCTCAACGGACTGCCCGCCGCGCTGCCCGACCTCACCGCGCTCATCGGCGCCCGCGAGGCGCGGGTGCGGGCGCAGCCGAAGGACGCGACGGCCTGGGCGGCGCTCGGGGCCGCGTATCTGGAGCGGGCGCGCCGGACCGCGGACACGGGCGACTATCCCCGGGCCGAACACGCGCTGCAGACCTCCCTCAAGGCGGCCGGCCAGGGCAACGCCGAGGCGCTGGGCGCACTGGCGGGGCTGGCGGTGGCGCGCCGGGACTTCCCGGAGGCCAGGCGGTTCGGTGAGGAGGCGCTGAAGGCGGCGCCGAAGCGGTGGTCGGCGTACCCGGTGCTGATCGACGCGTACAACGGGCTCGGCGACTACAAGGCGGCCCGGTCCGCGCTGGACAAGCTGACGGCGCTGAAGGTCGGGGCGGGCGTGAAGCCGGCGGTGATGGCACGGGCCTCGGCGGTGTACCGGGACCGGGGCTGGCGCGAGGACGCGGTGGCCCAGGTGACCGACGCGGCGGCGGCCGCCCTGACGCCGGCCGAGCAGGCCGCGTATCTGTGCCAGGCCGGGCAGCTGGCCTGGGAGCGGGGCGACCGGGACGACGCGCTGCGGCACTTCACGGCGGCCGTGCGCCTGGACCCCGACCAGCCGGCCGCGCGGGCCGGGCAGGGGCGGGCGCTGGCCGCGCTGGGCCGGACGCAGGAGGCGCTGACCGCGTACCAGGGTGCGCTCGCGCACCGGCCGACTCCGCAGGTCGCTCTGGAGCTGGGCGAGTTGTACGAGTCGCTGGGGATGGGGCGGCAGGCGGAGGCGCAGTACGAGCTGATGCGCAAGCAGGTGCGGCGGGAGATGGAGGCCGGGGTCGACGACGATCTGGTGATCGGGCAGTACGAGGCGGACCACGGGGAACCGCAGGAGGCGGTGGAGCGGCTGACGGCCGAGTGGGAGCGCCAGCCCGGCATCGAGGTCGCCGACGCCCTGGGCTGGGCCCTGCACCGGGCGGGCGACGACAAGGAGGCGCTGCGCTACGCCTCGATCGCCACGGACTCGACGAAGGGCGGCGGGGTGCGCAGCGCGCCGTACGCCTTCCACCGGGGCATGATCGAACGCGACCTGGACCTCGAAGCCCCGGCCCGCCGCCACCTCCAGGACGCCCTGCGCACCAACCCGTACTTCTCCCCGCTGCAGACCCCGGCGGCCCGCACCGCCCTCACGGCCCTGGGCGACCAGCCGCCGAACGAGGAGCCGCCGCAGTAGCGGCAGGGCAGCGGCGGCGGCCCCGGCGGTCGGGCACCGCCGGGACACGCCACCGCCGTGGGCCGGGGGTCAGAGGTTGCCGCGCCGCTCCTGCTCCCGCTCGATCGCCTCGAACAGGGCCTTGAAGTTGCCCTTTCCGAAGCCCATGGAGCCGTGGCGTTCGATGATCTCGAAGAAGACCGTCGGGCGGTCCTGGACCGGCTTGGTGAAGATCTGCAGGAGGTAGCCGTCCTCGTCCCGGTCGGCGAGGATCTTCAGCTCGCGCAGGGTGTCCAGCGGCACCCGGGTGTCGCCCACCCACTCGCCGAGGGTGTCGTAGTAGCTGCCCGGGGTGTCCAGGAACTCGACGCCGGCCGCGCGCATGGTCCGTACCGTCTCGACGATGTCGTTGGTGTTGAGCGCGATGTGCTGGACGCCCGCCCCGCCGTAGAACTCCAGGTACTCGTCGATCTGGGACTTCTTCTTCGCGATCGCCGGTTCGTTGATCGGGAACTTGACCTTGAGGGTGCCGTCGGCGACCACCTTCGACATCAGCGCGCTGTACTCGGTGGCGATGTCGTCGCCCACGAACTCCTTCATGTTCGTGAACCCCATGACGCGGTGGTAGAAGCCGACCCACTCGTTCATCCGGCCGAGTTCGACGTTGCCCACACAGTGGTCGACGGCCTGGAAGGTGCGGCGCGCGGGGGGCTCGACGATCGGGGACGCGGCGACGAACCCCGGCAGGTACGGGCCGTCGTACCCGGTGCGCTCCACGAGGGTGTGGCGGGTCTCGCCGTAGGTGGCGATCGCGGCGAGGACGACGGTGCCGTTCTCGTCCTTGAGTTCGTACGGCTCGGCCACCGGCCGCGCACCGTGCTCGACGGCGTACGCGTAGGCGGCGCGGGCGTCCGGCACCTCGATGGCGAGGTCGACGACCCCGTCGCCGTGCTCGGCCACGTGGCGGGAGAGGAAGCGGCCCCACTCGGTCTCCGGCCTGATGACGGAGGTGAGGACGAACCGGGCGGAGCCGTTCTCCAGGACGTAGCTGGCGGTCTCACGGCTGCCGTTCTCCGGTCCGGAGTACGCGACCAGCCGCATGCCGAAGGCGGTGGAGTAGTAGTGCGCGGCCTGCTTGGCGTTGCCCACGGCGAAGACGACCGCGTCCATTCCCTTGACCGGGAAGGGGTCGGCCTGCCGGGTGGTCGCAGCGGGAGCGTGCTGTGTGGTCTGCGTCATGACCGAAGGGTGAACCGGCTCGACAAGGTGCGCAATAGATGCCGGTCCGGCTGGGCAATATGCTCGACCAGACGGCGTTATCGCTCGACTTTCTGTACAAGGTGACCATCCGGAGGCGGCCCATGGCGATCGATCGACTCGACGGCCGGATCCTGGTGCTGCTGGCCCGGGAGCCGCGCATCGGGGTCCTGGAGATGTCCCGTCGGCTGGGGGTGGCCCGGGGGACGGTGCAGGCCCGCCTCGACCGGCTGCAGTCGAACGGGGTGATCCAGGGGTTCGGCCCCCAGGTGGACCCGGCGGCCCTCGGCTACCCGGTCACCGCGTTCGCCACCCTGCAGATCCGGCAGGGGCAGGGTCCGGACGTGCGCGCCCACCTGGCGACCGTGCCGGAGGTGCTGGAGCTGCACACCACCACCGGCACCGGCGACATGCAGTGCCGTCTGGTGGCCCGCTCCAACTCCGACCTGCAGCGGGTGATCGACCGCGTCGTGGGGTTCGAGGGCATCGTCCGGGCCTCCACGGCGATCGTCATGGAGAACCCCGTTCCGCTGCGGATCATCCCCCTCGTGGAACAGGCGGCGGCGGACAGCGAAGGCACCTGAGGCCCCCGGGGCAGCGCCCCGAAGGGGCCTTCGGCCTTGCCCGCGCCCGAGGCTCAACAGCTGGGAACCTGCCGGCCCTTCTCCAGGGCGACCAGGTCGGAGACGGCGCCCTTCAACGTGGTCACCGGCACCAGCCGCAGCCCCTTGGGCAGCTCCGCCTTCGCGTCGGCGCACTCGTCCTTCGGCACGAGGAAGACGGTCGCCCCGTCCCGCCGCGCGGCCTGCGTCTTCAGCCCGACCCCGCCCACGGCGCCCACCGTGCCGTCCGCGCTGATGGTCCCGGTACCGGCGATGGTCCGCCCACCGGTGAGATCGCCCCCGCTGCCGTTCCCGTCCAGCTTGTCGACGACGCCGAGCGAGAACAGCAACCCCGCGCTCGGCCCGCCCACATCGGCCAGCTTCAGGGTCACCTTGACGTTGTGCGCGCTCAGGTGGAGGTACTTCAGCGCGGCCTGGGCCGCCGCGTCCTGCGACTGCTCCATCTGCTCGGTGTTGTGCTGCTCGATCTCCTTGACGCTGTTGCCGCTCGGGTAGACCGAGTCGCGCGGCATCACGGCCCGGTCCGTCCGGAACCAGCCGTCGATCACATCGCCGAGCGAGACCCGCGCGTCCGGACCGGTCGCCTCGATCGTCGTCATCCGCAACTGCCCGCTGGTCGTGCGGGTGGGCGCCCCGGAGATGGTGATCACCGGGGTGCCCTTGTTGTCCCCGAGCACGTTCGCCGTCAGTCCGGGCTGGGCCACCGAGAACGGCAGCGGCGCGAAGAGGGCCGTACCGATCAGGGCCACGACGGGAACCGCACAGACGGCGACGGCCTGGAGACGCGTGAGACGTGAGAGCACGGAGTCAATCTAACGCGGCGACCTGTTCAGGCCATCGCTCCGGTGGCACGCGAGCGGCTCCCGGCGCCTACCGCAACGCCTCCGCGACCTCGCGTGCCGCGTCCATCACCCGCGTCCCGACCCGCTCCGGCACGGAGTCCGCGAGCATCACGACCCCGACGCTGCCCTCGACCCCCGTCACCCCGAGCAGCGGCGCCGCCGCCCCGCTCGCCCCGGCCTCCAGTTCGCCGTGGGTCAGCGTGTAGCCGGGGTCGTCCCGCGAGGCGTGCCGTGCGGCCAGGATCGCCCGGCCGGCGGCCCCGCGGTCCAGCGGATGCCGGAACCCGGCCCGGTAGGCCACGTGGTAGTCGGTCCAGCTCGGCTCGACGACCGCGACGGCGAGCGCCTCGGTCCCGTCGACCAGCGTCAGGTGCGCCGTCGCCCCGATGTCCTCGGCGAGCGAACGCAGCGCGGGCAGGGCCGCTTCCCGTACCAGGGGATGGACCTGCCGGCCGAGGCGCAGCACCCCCAGCCCGACCCGGGCTCGCCCGCCCAGGTCACGTCGTACCAGCGCATGCTGCTCCAGCGTGGCCAGCAACCGGTACACCACGGTCCGGTTCACGCCCAGTTTGTTGGAAAGCTCGGTGACGGTCAGCCCGTGGTCGGTGTCGGCCAGCAGTTTGAGGACGCGCAGTCCCCGGTCGAGCGTCTGAGAGGTCTCCGCGGTCACGACGCCCACTCCTTCGGTGGTGAGGCCGGCAGCCTCCGTCGCGGCGGATGCGTCGCCGAGTCCCGTCAGCGACGCGCTTCAGAGGCCGCCGATCGGCAGGACGGCCCGGCGGCTCCGGGCCCAGTCGCTTCACGGCTGCGCTCCGCGGCGGCGCTGCCACGGGGCGTGTGCGTAGCCGGACAGTAGCGGTGCGGGTTCGCTGAGCGGAAGCCTCCGTCCAGAATCCGGTCAGACACCGGTATGGACTACTTCGGTTTGAACCGTTATGTACGCAGCGCACCCGGCCGGCTACCGCATCCGCGTGGCCCACTCCTGGACTTTGGCGATCCGCTGCCGCAACTGACCCGCCGTGGCCTCCGCGCTCGGCGGCCCGCCGCACACCCGGCGCAGCTCCGTGTGGATCACCCCGTGCGGCTTCCCGCTCTGGTGCACATACGCGCTCACCATCGTGTTCAGCTGCTTGCGCAGCTCCATCATCTCCTTGTGGGAGACGACGGGCCGCCGCTCCGCCGGGAGTTCGAGGAGGTCGGCCTCGGTGTCCGGTTTCTTGCGGCTGTGCGCGATCTGCCGGGCCTGCCGCTTCTGCAGCAGCAGCTGTACCTGGTCGGGTTCGAGGAGCCCCGGGATGCCGAGGTAGTCCTGCTCCTCCTCGCTGCCGGGGTGGGCCTGCATGCCGAACTCGGCGCCGTCGTACAGCACCCGGTCGAAGACGGCCTCGGACTCCAGTGCCTCGAACGCGAACTGCTCCTGCTCGCCGGTGTCCTCGTCCTGCTCCTTGTTCGCCTCCTCCATCTCCTTCTCGGACTCGGCGTAAGGGTCCTCCTCGCCCTCCTTCTTGGGCTTGTCGAGGGCGTGGTCGCGCTCGACCTCCATCTCGTTGGCGAAGGTCAGCAGATCCGGGACGGTCGGCAGGAACACGGACGCGGTCTCGCCGCGCCGCCGGGAGCGCACGAACCGGCCGACGGCCTGGGCGAAGAAGAGCGGAGTGGAGATGGTCGTCGCGTAGACCCCCACCGCCAGCCGGGGTACGTCGACGCCCTCGGACACCATCCGGACGGCGACCATCCACCGGTCGTCGCTCGCGCTGAAGTCGTCGATCCGCTTGGACGCGCCGGTGTCGTCGGAGAGAACCAGGGTCGCCTTGCTGCCCGTGATCTCGCGGATGAGCTTGGCGTAGGCGCGGGCCGAGTCCTGGTCGGAGGCGATGACGAGGGCCCCCGCGTCCGGGATCCCCTTGCGGACCTCCGTCAGCCGCTGGTCAGCGGCGCGCAGCACGGTCGGCATCCACTCACCGCGCGGATCGAGCGCCGTACGCCAGGCCTGGCTGACGGCGTCCTTGGTCATCGGCTCGCCGAGCCGGGCGGCGATCTCGTCACCGGCCTTGGTCCGCCAGCGCATGTTGCCGCTGTAACTCAGGAAGATGACGGGGCGCACGACGTGGTCGGCGAGCGCGTTGCCGTAGCCGTACGTGTAGTCGGCGGCCGAGCGCCGGATCCCGTCCTGCCCTTCCTCGTAGGTCACGAAGGGAATGGGGTTGGTGTCGGACCGGAAGGGCGTACCGGTCAGGGCCAGCCGCCGGGTCGCCGGCTCGAACGCCTCCAGGCAGGCCTCGCCCCAGGACTTGGAGTCACCGGCGTGGTGGATCTCGTCGAGGATGACGAGCGTCTTGCGCTGCTCGGAGCGGTTGCGGTGCAGCATGGGCCGCACCCCGACACCGGCGTACGTCACGGCGACCCCGTGGTACTCCCGGCTGAGCGGTCCGGCGCTGTACTCGGGGTCGAGCTTGATCCCTATCCGCGCCGCGGCCTCCGCCCACTGCTTCTTCAGGTGCTCGGTGGGGGCGACGACGGTGACCTGCTGCACGACGTGGTGGTGCAGCAGCCAGGAGGCGAGGGTCAGCGCGAACGTCGTCTTCCCGGCGCCGGGCGTCGCCACGGCCAGGAAGTCGCGCGGCTGCTCCTGGACGTACTTCTCCATGGCCGCCTGCTGCCAGGCACGCAGCTTGCCGGCGGTACCCCAGGGCGCCCGGCCGGGGAAGGCCGGCGAGAGGTGGTGGGAGTGCGAGGAGGACGGGGAAGCGGCGGTGGTAGTCACGGTCTCCGTAGTAAGGGGGGTCGCGAGGGGCACGAGGGTCGGGCGGCTGCGTATGACAACCGGGCCACCCTACCGGCGCCCCGTGGCCGTCCACGTGCGGACCAGGCCGGGGCACCCCCGGGTGGGACTCACGTCACAGATCACGAAGCCGGGTCGTCACCCAGGCCCCGGCCAGCGCCACACCCGCCATCGGCAGGAACACCGCGGCGAAGGCCGCCGGATGGGAACCGGAGCCGGCCGCCCCTGTCATGCTGCCGCCGCCGAGGGAGGCGAAGGCCGCGCCCGTCGCGGCGAGCAGGACGACGTTCGAGAGGGCGTCGGAGATCTGCAGGGCGGCGGAGTTGGCGCCGGCCTCCTCCGGGGCGGAGAGCCGGAGCAGCAGCACACTGGCCGACGCGATCACCAGACCCATCCCGAACGAGCCGAAGGCCCAGGCGACGGCGACGGTCCACACCGGCACGCCGGGCACGAGCACCGTCGGCGCCGCGGCGATCGCCGCCGCCACCAGCACCATGCCGAGGGTCATCAACCGCTCCCGGTACGGCTCCACCCGCGGCCGCGCCTGCACCCACGAGCCCGCCGCCCAGGTCACCCCGCCCGCCGCCAGCGAGAACCCGGCGAGCGTGGGCGACAGTCCCCGCTGGGTCACGAGCATCAACGGCACGAAGGACTCGGCGGCGATGAAGGCACCGGCCGCGACCCCGCGCAACAGCACGACGGAGGGCAGGCCGCGTGCCGCCCGGTAGGTACCGCGGGGCAGCAGTCCGAGCACGGCGGGCACCAGCAGCGCGCCGCCGAGCAGGCCGGGGACGACCGACAGCCAGCGCAGGTCCTGAGCCGCGTACTGCAGCAGGCCCGCGCCGAGCGACATTCCGAAGGCGAGCCGGATCCGCCGCCGGTCGAAGGCCCCGCGGCCCCCGCGGTCCCCGTCGGCCGCCTCCCCCACCGGCCCGCCGGCCCGGCGCCGAATCTGCGGCAGGGCGAGCGCCATCGGGAGGGCCACGAGCACCGGAATGCCGAGGAACACCCACCGCCACCCGAGCTGCTCGGTCACGGCGCCCGCGGCCAGCGGCCCGACGATGGACGGCACCACCCAGCTCGCGGCGAACGCGGCCATGATCGCGGGCCGCAGCCGCTCCGGGTACGCCCGTCCCACCACCACGTACAGGGCGACGATGACCAGCCCGCCGCCGAACCCCTGCACGGCCCGTCCTGCGATGAACACCCACATGCTCTGCGCGGTTCCGGCCACCAGCAGCCCGGTGGCGAAGGCCCCGATCCCCGCCGTCAGCGCCCCCAGCGGTCCCTTCCGGTCCGACCACTGCCCGGCCAGCACCATCCCGAAGAGGCTGGTCGTGAAGTACCCGGAGAAGGCGAACGCGTACAGCGACACCCCGTCCAGCTCCCGGGCGGCGACGGGCATCGCCGTGCCGACGGCCGTCGCCTCGAAGGCGATGAGCAGGACGACGGACACGATCCCGACGCTCAGCGCCCGGTACGACCGCCCCAGCACACCGCCCGCGTCGACGTGGGCGGTGGTCTCGTCTGCGACGACGGCGTCGCTCGGCTCAAGGGCGGTCATGCGGACCACCGTAAGCCCCAATCCCCCCTCTGACCCCTGTCGCAAGCCTCACCCCGCCTCCGACCTTGGTCGTACACCCCCCGGTTCGTGAACGCCGTATGGCAGTCCCGTTGCAGCCCCGCCGATCCCCTTGAGCCCCTCCCTCGCGGCCCCGTACGTTCAAGTCACGCACACGGCCGTGTGCCCGAGTGGTTCAGGGACTCGCCTGCAAAGCGAGTTACGTGGGTTCGATTCCCGCCACGGCCTCTTACTGCCTGACCAGGCAGAACGAAAGGCGGCACCCACTGAGGTGCCGCCCTTTCAGTCGTCCGTCTCAGTTCCCGTCTCACTCGCGGGGCCCCACCGGCAATCAGTGCAGCTCGGCTCGACTGCCTCAAACTATCTTGTGCCAGCACAACGAGCGGCACAGGAAGATCGATTAACGTCCGGCCTGTCTTGCGGCCCACAGTCATGAGAATCTTTGCTCGTCGTTAGGAAGGATTGCGCGATCTTGGGGGAACCATGGCCGTTCCGCTGTCCAATATCGTCAGTTCCGGGATCGGCGGCGCAGCAGTCGCACTCATCACCTACCTGACGACGCGACAACGAATACGCGCCGAAGCCCGCAAGCTCGACGCTGAGGCGGAACGAACCAGGGCCGAGACGGCGATACTAGTCGCTGCATCCACCACGTCCCCTACCTCAGATTTCGACTCTGCGGCCCTCCCGAAAGGCTGGCACGTCACCGGAGGCGAAACCGAGGATCACACCTACGGCCTCGATAATCACATGCACCAGTCGGGAACCGCCAGTGCGTTCATCCGCGCCACCCGGCCAAACCCGCGAAGTATCGGGGGTCTGATGCAGAGCTTTCAGGCTGACAACTACGCTGGGAAGAGAGTCCGACTCTCAGCATTGATGCGCACAAAGGACGTGACCGAACAAGCCGCGATATGGCTGCGTGTCGACGCCCAGGGGAATCACATCGCCTTTGAGAATACTTCATCGGAGAGCCGAAGGCTGAGTGGTACGAGCGGATGGATAAGGAGAGAGATCGTACTCGACGTACCTCCGGAAGGGAGGATAATTCTCCTAGGTGCCTTCCTGATTGGCAGCGGATGCGTCTGGTTTGACTCATTCACCTTTGAAGTCGTCAGCGACAATACCCCACTTACAGAATTGACCGGGGAACCTAACACTGAACCAGCGAATCTCGACTTCACGCAAGGTCTAAATTGACGTGTCACACCCTCAGCCATCAGTGCGTGGGCCGTAGGCGACGGGCTTGACCAACAGAAGAAAAGAGCGGCAGCCCGGGAAGAGAGCCGCCCTTTTCACCCTTCCCAGTTCACTTGTGTGTGCGAGTCAGCCGCACCATCGTCATTATCAGGCTGGCCCATCTCGGTCCACTCGCTTCGCGACGTCGGCGCGCACGGCATCAACCATGTGCTGATAGCGGGCGGCCATGGCTGTGGCCGACCACCCCATGAGACCCATGACGGCCCGCTCCGGGACACCCAGGATGAGTAGGACCGTGGCGGCTGTGTGGCGCGCGTCGTGCAAACGCCCGTCTCGAACTTTCACCTCTGCCAAAAGAGCCTTCCACTCGGTCCAGTCCCGGCGGTGGGACGGGCTACGGATGCGCAGAGGGGGCTCTGCCGACCGAGTCTGACCAGGCAGAACGGAAGGGCGGCACCCCCGAGGGGGTGCCGCCCCCGGTTGTTGGTGTGGCTATGGCCGCCGGGGGCGGGGGGCGGCTTCGGGGCGGCGGAGGCGGGTCAGGAGGCGGAGGGCCTGGGCGGCCGGGGGTGGGTCGGCGAGGTCGCCGGTGAGGGCCACTTCGACGCCGCCGCTGAAACGGGCGGTGTAGTTGTACATGAAGCCGCACAGGCACGCCAGGACGGTGCCCAGGAGGATCTCAAGGGCGACGACGCCCGTCGCGATGATCAGCGTCTCCCACGGGGTCGGCCACTCGCCGGGGGCCACGATGTCCAGCAGCACCGACGTGGCGAGCGCGGCGCCAAGGACGCACATTCCGAGGCCCGCGAGGAAGAAGAAGCTCATCACCGTGACCGACCACGGGTTGGTCACGGATATGCGCATGCGGGTCGGCCTGCGCGGCGGGCCGTGCGGGAAGGCGTGGTCGCGGGGCGGCGCCGGCTGCGGCGACCCGTGTTCGGGTGCCGTCGGAGGGGGCGCCGTCGGTGGAGTCACCCTGCGTGACGTCATCCTGGGCCCCGGCTTTCGGGCCGTGCCGCGGGTCCTGATGCGCTTGGTTCGGCTCATGTCCGCTCCTTGGCTCATCCTCACCTGCGACGTTAGGGGGCGGGGGGCGGTCCCGCATCCCCGGTGGTGACGGTGTGTGACAGGGGTGGCCATCGGTTCGGGGGTGTCCCCCGTGCGAGCTACCGGCAGGTGTCCACTGAGCGGTGACGATCTCGGGGCGGCCGATCCGTAGCGTTCGGGCCAGTCGCGGCGCCCGGCCGCGGATCCTGTGAGGGGGTCATCATGAGGCTGGTCCGGCAGCTCCTGGCGGTCGCGGCGGTCGCCTTCGTCGGGGGGCAGGGCGTCGCGGCGGTGCAGGGGAACTGGTTCCTCACCCTGGTCCTCGGCCTGCTCACCGCCGTGGTCGCGGTGCTCGTCTACGGGTGGGTGGTACGGCGGACCGAGCACCGGCCGAGCAGCGAGGTGGGGCGGGACGGTGCGCGGGCGGCGTTCGGGCGCGGGGCGCTGATCGGTCTGGTGACCTTCGCGTGTGTCATCGGGAACATCGCCTTCCTCGGGGACTACACGGTCCACGGCGCGGGGTCGGTGACGGGTGCGGTGGGGTTGGTCGGGTACATGGCCGCCGCCGCGGTGACCGAGGAACTGCTCTTCAGGGGCGTGCTGTTCAGGATCGTCGAGGAGCGCACCGGCACCTGGATCGCGCTGGTGTCCACCGGGGTGCTGTTCGGGATGATGCATCTGCTCAACAAGGACGCGACCGTGTGGGGCGCCCTGGCGATCGCGGTCGAGGCCGGCGGCATGCTCGGCGCCGCGTACGCCGCCACCCGCACCCTCTGGCTGCCGATCGGCCTGCACTTCGGCTGGAACTTCGCCGAGTCCGGCCTCTTCGGCACCGAGGTCTCCGGCAGCGGCGGAGCGCAGAAGGGTCTGCTGGACGCCGCCACCTCCGGCTCGCAGCTGGTCACCGGCGGGCAGTTCGGGCCGGAGGCGAGCCTGTACTCGGTGCTGCTCGGGCTGCTGGTGACGGCCGCGTTCCTCCGGCTCGCCGGACGGCGAGGGCATCTGATGCCGCGTCGGCGCCGGGACGCCCAGGCCGGTGCCGTCGCTACACTGCACCGGTGATCAGTGCCCGTCGGGCGCCCGGGTGGTGGCGCCGGCTCGACGTCACGGTCCGAGATCTGCCGCTCGGGCTGCTGCTCCTGGCCGGGTCGTTCCTGCCGCCGCTGTCCGGCAAGGGGACCCAGGTCGGAGACGTGCCGACCCGCCCCTTCGGCGCGCTGACGATCGCGGTGCTCGGCCTGGAGTGCCTGCCGCTCGCCACACGCCGGCGGTGGCCGGCCGTCTCCCTCGCGCTGGTCTGCCTCGGCTTCGCCGTCGACCAGCTGCGCGGCTACCACTCGGTCGCGGGCAGCGCACTGCCGCTCGCCCTGATCAGCACCGGCGCCCATCTGGAACGGCGCCGAAAGGTCACCGCCCTGGCGTTCTCCGCGGCCTACGTGCCGTTGGCCGTCGCGCTGTACCGGCTGGGGTCGGGGGGCGAGACGGCGAGCGGGTTCGTGACGTTCTACCTGGCACTGGTCCTCGCCTGGGGCGTCGGGGCGTGGCTGCGCTCCACCCGGGCCGCGGAGGCGGAACGGCGGCGGCGCGTCGCCGAGGACACCCGTACCGCCGAACGCGCGCGCATCGCCCGTGAGTTGCACGACGTGGTGACCCACCACGTGACGGCGATGGTGGTGCAGGCGGAGGCGGCCCGGTATCTGACCGCGGCGCCGGACCGCCTCGACCAGACGCTGACCGCCGTCACCGACACCGGTCGGCGGGCCATCTCCGACCTGCGTCATCTGCTCGACCTGCTCAATCCCGACCACGGCACCCACATCGGTGGCGGCACCGGCGGCAGCACCGGCGGCAGCAGGACGCCGCCCGCCGGCCGGCTGCTCACGCTCGTGGAACAGACGCGCCGGGCCGGGCAGCCGGTGGAGTTCACCGAGGAGGGCACGCCGACCCCGTCGGCGGGCAGCGCCGACCTGGTGGCCTACCGGGTGGTGCAGGAGGCCCTGACGAACGCCCTCAAATACGCCCACGGCAGCCCCACTTCAATACGGGTGCGGCACGGCGGGAAGGAGATCACCGTGGAGGTCGGCACGGACGGGGCCGCCCCGGTCACGGCGTCCCCGGGCGGCAGCGGGCGGGGCCTGGCGGGTCTCCGGGAACGGGTGGCCGTGCTGGGCGGCGAGTTCAGTGCGGGGCGTGCGGACGACGGCCGCTTCGTCGTCCGGGCCCGGATACCCGCGGGGAGCCCGGCGTGACCGGGATGTCCGGCGGCACCGCCGCCGTCGGCGGTGGCGGTGGCGGTGGCGGTGGCGAGGCGCCGGTCCGGGTCCTGGTCTGCGACGACCAGGTGCTGGTCCGCACCGGGCTGGCGACGATCATCGACGCCCAACCGGACCTGGCGGTGGTAGGTGAGTGCGGGGACGGGCGGACTGCGGTCGACCTCGCCGCCCGGCTGCGCCCCGACGTCGTGGTGATGGACGTCCGGATGCCGGTCCTGGACGGCATCGAGGCCACCCGGCTGCTGGCCGGCGCGGGGGTGCCGCATCCCGTGAAGGTGCTGGTGGTGACGACGTTCAACCTGGACGAGTACGTCTACGACGCCCTGCGCGCGGGCGCCAGCGGCTTCCTGCTCAAGGACGCGCCCCCGGACCGGCTGCTGCACGGCATCCGGACCGTGGCCACCGGCGCGGCCCTGCTGGACCCCGAGGTGACCCTCCGGCTGGTGGGCCGGTACGCGGCCCGGATCCGGCCCTCCGACAGCGGGGCACCGCAGGACGTCCCGCTGACCCCGCGCGAGCTGGAGGTGCTGCGCCTGATCGCGGACGGCCGCTCGAACAGCGAGATCGCCGCGGCCCTCGTGATCAGCCCGGAGACCGTCAAGACCTTCGTGTCCCGCATCCTCGCCAAACTGGGCCTGCGCGACCGTGTCCAGGCCGTCGTCTACGCCTACCGACGGGGCCTGGTGACCTGACCGGCCCCCCGCCGCCCCGGCCCGGGGCGCCCGGCGCCGCTACAGGATCCCGCCCGCCTCGTCCTGGAACAGTTCCGTCCAGTAGTGCCAGTCGGCGTCCGTCGTCAGGGGGGTGGGGTCGATGGTGGCGAGGGTGTGGAGCATGGTCGCGGCGAGCTGGTCGTAGGCCTCGGTGGTGAGTTCGTGGTTCAGGTGCTCGTCGATGGTGCGCTCGTGGTGCAGGAGCCAGAGGGTGTAGGCGAGCGTGGAGATGTCCGTGTTGAGCGGGTAGAGGGCGGCCTCGGGCTCGGAGAAGTTGAGGACGGCGCCCGTGGTGCCGTCCACCACGAGGCTGTTGTCCTCGATCAGGTAGCCGAGGCGTATGAGCCGGTCGGCGTGGGCCGGGAGGTCGTCCAGGGGGAAGCCGCCGGGGTGGATGTCGGTGAAGTACTCCCGGAGGGTGGGGAGGGGGGCGTCCGGGTCGAGGTGGAAGAGGACCCCGTCCTCCGGGAGGCCGGTCTCGCGCAGGAAGCGGCGGGTCGGCTCGTGGGTGAGCGTGGGCGGGAAGTCGACCTCCTCGAAGCGGGCCACCCGGCCCTGCCCGAACTCCTGGTCCAGCAGCCGCACCGGCAGGTCGACGGCGAGCCCGGAGTCCGTGCCGGGGCCCGCGATCAGGCTGAGGGGGCGGATCAGGGCCGTCGCCTTCCAGTACGGCGGGACGCGGCCGGCCGTGCCCTCCTCGAAGAGCTCCAGGAGCTTGCGGGAGGCCTCGGTCGCCGCCTTGGTGCCGTACGTCCCGGCGAGGGAGGCGAAACGGCCGCGCAGGCCCGTCAGTTCCTCGGTGACCGCGGCGAAGCGCAGCAGCGTCTCCAGCGAGGGCGCCAGCGGGCGGGGGTCGGTGGGGTCGATCAGGTAGGCGGTGCTGATCTCGCCGGTGCCGCCGTCGAGCAGGATCGACTCGGTGTCCAGGCCGGCCGGGGCCAGCAGCTCGCCTATCACCAGGCGGTCCCGGAGCTCCTCCGCGAGCCGGGTCGGGCCGTCGGTGACGTCCGCCAGAGTGCGCAGGCCGATGGTGCGCAGCGGCTCGAAGGTGAGCAGGCCGCCGCCGTCGGGCAGTCCGGGGCCGGCCAGACGGCTGCGGGTGGGTTCGTGCGTGATGTACCGGTCCAGTTCGGCCTCGGTCAGCGTGATCGCCGTCGCCCCGCTGCCGGTCGTGCTGGTCGTGCTCATCGCCGCCCCCGCGATCAGAGAGTTCAAAAATTTCACGTCGTATGAGAAGTCTGATGGAAAGTCCGGTGAGGAGTCCGTCGGACGGGTGTCCCCCCACAGACCAGAACACTACGCCGAGGCACTGACAACGCCCCGCGGACAATGACGTCAGGCGGCCCTGGTCCGTTCCGTCCCGGTGCGAATCGCTGTCACCGTCTGTTCCACGGTGAGGTCCGAGGTGTCCAGCCAGAGCCCCAACGGCTGGGTGCGCAGGCGGAGTTACGCGTGCGGCGGAAGAGGTCGCCGGGGACGTGGACGGACCGGGGCAGGCACTCGGCCAGGGCCTGGGCGACGGTCGACGTCCCCGCGGCCATCACTCCCGCGACGACCACGACCCCGGACAGGCTCACTGGCCCGTGACCACCGCCGCCTGCGGGCGGACGGGGAGGCGGTTGACCGGGCGGCCGGTGGCCGCGCGGACGGCGGAGGCGACGGCGGCCGGGGAGGTCACCACCGGCACGGCGCTGACCGACTTGGCGCCGAAGGGGGCGACCACGTCCCGTTCCTCGACGAGCTTGACGATCCGGATGTCGGGCGCGTCGAGGGCGGTCGGCAGGGCGTACCCGGTGAGGTCGGGGTGGCGGATCAGACCGCGCGGGGTGCGCAGGTTCTCCGTGAGGGCGATGCCCACACCCTGGGTGACACCGGCCTCGATACGGGCGTTCAGCTGCGCCGGGTTGAGGATCCGGCCGACGTCCTGGGCGACGGCGAGCTCCACCACCCGGACCGACCCGAGCTCGATGTCCACGTCGACGACCGCGCGGATCGCGCAGAAGGCGAGGCCGACGAACGCGTCCCCCTGGCCCTCGGCGTCCAGCGGCTCGGTCGGGTGCGGGCGGCACTGGGCGGTCGCCCACAGCTCCTTGCCGTCCAGCGCCTCGGTGACGGTGGTCGACAGCACGCCGTCGTACGACGTGATCTTGCCGTCGGTGATCTGGAGCAGCTCGGTCGACATGCCGAACTTGTGGGCGAGGGGCTGCAGGAGCTGGGTACGGACCATCTTCGCGGCGCGCTCCACCGCTCCGCCCGACACCCAGGTGTGCCGGCCCCGGCAGCCCGCGCCCGCCGGCGGCTGGTCGGTGTCGACGGGCGCGACGTGCACCTCGTCGATGCCGAGGGTCTCCTGGACGATCTGGCGGGCCAGCGTGGTGAAGCCCTGGCCGGTCTCGACGGCCGCGCAGAGCACGGTCGCGATGCCGTCGTGGACCTTGACGGTGGCCGTCGAGACCTCGTCGGCGCCCTCAGCGCCGAGCATGTGCACCATGCCGAGGCCGTAGCCGACGCCCCGGCGCACCGCGCCCGGCTCGCCCGCGCCCTCGGGGCCGCCGGGCAGCAGCCACTCGTCCTCGGGCGTGTCCTTGGGCAGCGCGGGGAGCGGGAAGTCGCGGACCGCCTGGAGGAGTTCGGCGACGGGGGCCGGGCAGGTCACGGTCTGGCCGATGGGCAGGACGTCGCCGGTCGCGAGCGCGTTGCGCAGGCGGATCTCGGCGGGGTCCAGGCCGAGCCTCTTCGCCAGCTTGTCCATCTGCGCCTCGTAGGCGGCGCAGACCTGCATGGCGCCCTCGCCGCGGACGTGTCCGGAGGGCGGGTTGTTGGTGCGCACGGCCCAGCCCTCGATGAAGGCGTTCGGTACGACGTAGGGGCCGCAGGCGAAGGAGACGGCGGCGGCCAGCGACTCGGCGGAGGTGTCGGCGTAGGCGCCCGCGTCGAGCAGGATCTGCGCCTCGACCTTGACCAGCTTGCCCTCGGCGTCGGCGTGGTGCCGGTAGCGCAGCAGGGTGGGGTGGCGGTGGGCGTGGCCGAGGAAGGACTCCTCGCGGGTCGCCGTGAGCTTGACCGGGCAGCCGGTCTTCAGGGCGAGCAGGCCGAGCGGGAGCTGGAACCCCTGGTCCTCGCGGTCGGCGGTCGCGCCGGGCACACCGGTGACCACGATCTTCACCTGTTCGAGCGACAGGCCGTAGCAGGCGGCGGCCGTGTTGCGGTCGGTGTGCGGGTCGGTGGAGGCCAGGTACAGCTCGACCCCGCCGTCGGGGCGGGGCACGGCGAGTCCGGCCTCGGCACCGATGGGGGCGGGGTCGGCGCGGCCGATGCGGTACTGGCCCTCGACGACGATCTCGCCGGTGGCGTTCGCGTCGCCGTGCTGGAGCGGGATGTGCCGGATCAGGTTGCCGTCGGGGTGCAGCGGCTCGGCCTCGAAGGACAGCTCCGGGTCGATGACCGGTTCCAGCACCTCGTACTCGACGATGACGGCGGCGGCGGCCATCCGGGCCGTGTCCGGGTGGTCGGCGGCGACGGCCGCGATGGGCTCGCCGTGGTGGCGTACCACCTCGGAGGCGAAGACCGGGCGGTCCGGGGTGCCGCGGCCGTGGCGCGGGGTGCCGGGGACGTCCTCGTGGGTGATGACGGCCCGTACGCCGGGCATGTCGCGCGCGTGGCTGGTGTCGATTGACACGATGCGCGCGTGCGGGTGCGGGGAGCGCAGGACGGCCGCCCACAGCAGGCCCTCGGCCCACAGGTCGGCCGCGTACGGGAAGGTGCCCTCGGTCTTCGCGCCCGCGTCGGCGGCCGGCAGCGACACGCCGAGGCCGTGCGGCAGCGGCTCGGGGGCGGGGACGGGGGTCTCCGCGGCCGTGGTCGTGGTGACGGTCTCGTTGGTCACGCCTGGCCTCCGTCCGGGCCGTAGGGCTGGCCGTCGTAGCTCTGGCTCTGGTCGTCGAACCGCTGGTCCCCGCCGAAGGACTGGTCGCCGCCGAACGACTGGTTCCCGCCGAACGACTGATCGCCGCCGAACGACTGGTTCCCGCCGAACGACTGATCGCCGCCGAACGACTGGTTCCCGCCGAACGACTGATCGCCGGCGAAGGACTGGTCGCCGCCGAACGACTGGTTGCCACCGTACGACTGGTCGTACTGCTGCTCGTGCGGAACCCGGATTCCGGCCCCGAACGTGCCCGGGGAGTCGAACGCCGACGCGTGCACACCCCCGGCGCCCGGTCCCGCCTGATGGGGAATACGGGCCTCGTCGCCGTCCGTCTCAGCGTCGGCGGCGGCATGTGCCTCGCGCTCGGCGACGACCTCGCCGACGGCGTCCAGGACGCCCCGGTAGCCGGAGCAGCGGCAGAGGTTGCCGCACAGGGCCTGGCGGGTCTCCAACTCGGTGGGGGCGGGGTTGCCTTCGAGGAGGTCGTGGACGGTCATCGCCATGCCGGGGATGCAGAAGCCGCACTGGACGGCCCCGCAGCGGGCGAGCGCGCGCTGGACGTCGGAGGGCCGGCCGTCCGTGGCGAGGCCCTCGACCGTGCGGACCTCGCTGCCGGCCGCGGTGACCGCGGGGACCAGGCAGGAGGCGACCAGGCGGCCGTCGACCTGGACGTTGCAGGCCCCGCACTCGCCCTGGGAGCAGCCGTCCTTGGCGCCGGCCAGGCCGAGGCGTTCGCGCAGGACGTACAGGAGGGACTCGCCGATCCAGGCGTCGGTGACGGGGCGGTCGGCGCCGTTGACGCGCAGGACGTAGGAGGCGAGGGGGTGGTCGTCGACCGCCTCGGCCTCGACGTCGGGGTGTTCGCTCCCGGCCGCGCCGCTCTCGCCGTTCCCTGCGCTCTCGTCGTCGGGGGCGGGCGGCGGCCCCTGCGGGGCGGCGGACTCGCCGTCGGCGGCCTGCTCGTCGTGGGCGTGGCGGGAGCCGGCGGCGTGGTGGAGCGCTTCGGCCTCGCCGGCGTCGGCCGGGCCGCCGAACCCGGCGGGCCCTCCGGTCGCGGCCGGTTCACCGGTGTCGGTCTCCGCACCGGTGTCGGGCCCCGTGCCGGTGGGGTGCGGTTGGCCGATCTCCGCCCCCGCGCCCCCTTCGCCCGTTTCGCCCCCCGTCGGCGCGTCGGCCGCAGACGGCATCCCGGCGGCCTGGGAGGCGGGATCCGGGCTTCCCGTGCCGCCGCGGCCCGCGCGGGGCGCGGCGGGCGATCCAGGGCCCTCCGTGGGGCGTTCGGGGTGTTCCCACGCCTGCACCTCCGGCGCCCATGGCGCGGCGGCGCCGCCCGGCAGGGTCGCCGGCGGTGTGCCGCCCCACTGCTCCATGAGGGCGGATGTGGTGAACTCGCCCGATTCGTCCGGAACATCACCGCCCGCCACCGGGATCGACCACTGGCCGGTCACATCGTGACCGGGCGCGGGCGGCGGCTCCTCGTACGTCCACTGCTGCGTCGCGGCCGGGTTGTACGTGAACCGGTCGTCGGCGGGCCGCTCCTGGGGAACCGCGTTCGGGTCGGGCCACCGGGGGCCGTCGGCCGGCGCCCCCCAGGCGTCGGTGCCGGGCGCGGCCGTTATCTGCGGCGGCACATAGCCGTGGCCGGGCGCGGCCAGGGGGCTGTCGGCGGACAGCAGGGCCTCGATGCCGCCCTCGGGGAGCTTCACGAACGCGGTCGCGCCGTCGTCGTAGTCGCCCTGGGGCAGCGGGTCCCAGCGGCCGCCACCGCTCGCGGGCGCGCCCTCCGCGTGCTGGTCGTCGGTCATGACAGCGCCCTCCCCAGTGCTCGTCGGGCCAGCGCGGCGACAGTGCGCCGCAGGTGCAGTACGGCGGGCGGAAGCGGCGGCACCGAGCCGTCGGGCTCGGGCGCCGGGTCGGGGATGCAGGCGGCCGCGACGTACTCGCCGAAGGCGCTCAGCGCCTCGGGGACCAGCGCGCGGTCGTTGTCCCAGTCGATCAGCCGGGCCACCCACTGCTCGGCGTCCAGGGGCCGCAGCGGCATCGGCGCTATGGCGCCGACGGCGCATCGGACGCCGCGCCGCGCGGGGTCGAGGACGAGCGCCACGGAGGCCACCGAGCGGCCCGGTCCGGTGCGGCCGGTCGCCTTCAGGAAGACCTGCGGGGCGTGCAGCAGCGGCACCCGCACGAAGCCGATCAGCTCACCCGCGCGGAGCATCTCGACGCCGGCCAGCAGGTGCGACACCGGGATCTCGCGGCGGGATCCGCCCGGTCCCGCGATGATCAGCGTCGCCTCCAGGGCGGCGAGCACCGGCAGCGCGTCGCCGGTGGGCGCGGCGGTGGCGATGTTGCCGCCCAGGGTGCCGGCGTTGCGGATGTGCGGCGGACCGGCGGCCCGCGCGGCGGCGGCGAGGGCCGGGATCAGGGCCGCGAAGTCGGGGCGGCCCATGCGCGCGTGCGTGAGCCCGGCGCCGAGCAGGGCGTTGCCGTCCTGGTACTGCCAGCCGCGGATCTCGCTGATCCGGCCGAGGCCGACCAGGGCGGCGGGCCTGAGCTGCCCGGAGTTGACGGCGGCCATGAGGTCGGTGCCGCCCGCGACGGGGACCGCGGCGGGCATGGCGGTGAGGGCCGCCACCGCCTCGTTCAGCGTCGTGGGCAGCGTGACGGCGTGCGCCGCCTGCGGTGCGTGCGTGCTCAAAACCGGCTGCCCCTTCCCGCTGCCCCACCTGGTCCCACCTGTGTGGCCGTACGGTACGTGCTCACAGGGCGGACGTGGCAACTCTGGCACATCTTCGCAAGCCTCGAACGCACGGGTCCGCTAGGAGGCATTCGCCCACCTCACCGGCGACTTGGTCCGTTTTATCCACACCTCACCTGTGCGCGGCGATTGACACTCTTCGGTGACCCTTGGGCTCTTTTTCCATGACGTGTTCGGGACCGGGCTAGCGATTCGGGGGCGGCCCGTCGATCGGGCGGCCGGGGACGCCGGGGCGGCGCTGCCAGGGCAGCGGTCCGGCCGGTGGCCGGTAGGCGACCCCCAGGGCGTCGAGCCGCCGGTAGTGGGACGCCATACGGCGCTCGAAATCGGCGAAGTCCCGTTCCGCCGGATCCGGCAGGGCGCTCCAGGCGACCTCGGCGAAGGCCGCGAGCCGGGGAAAGGCCTGGTAGTCCACGCGCGCGTGGTCCTCCATCACCTCGGTCCAGACGTTGGCCTGGGTGCCCAGGATCCGCTGCGCCCCGGATTCGTCCAGCTCCGGCGGAACGGGCTCGAACCGGTACACGTCCTCCAGGGTGCGGACGTAACCGATCGGCACCGGCTCGTCGGCGCCGTCGGCCTGCCGGTGGTCGAGGTAGACGTGCTGCTCGGGGCACATCACGACGTCGTGCCCGGCCCGCGCGGCCGCGATCCCGCCGCCGTAGCCGCGCCACGACGAGACGGCCGCGCCCTCGGCGATCCCGCCCTCCAGGATCTCGTCCCAGCCGATGAGCCGACGCCCGCGCGCGGAGAGCCACTTCGCGAAGTGGCCGATGAACCAGGACTGCAGCGCGTCCTCGTCGGCGAGCCCGAGTTCCTCGATGCGCGCCTGCGCGGCCGGCGAGGCCCGCCACTGGTCCTTCAGGCATTCGTCGCCGCCGACGTGAATGAAGGTGGAGGGGAACAGCTCCAGCACTTCCTCGAACACCCCCTCGTAGAAGCGCAGGGTGTTGTCAGTGGGGGCGAGTACGTTCGGAGAGATCCCCCAGGAGTCCCAGACGGTGAGGGCGGTGGTGTCGATGACGTCGGTGTTGCCGAGTTCCGGATACGCGGCGATGGCGGCCTGCGAGTGTCCCGGCACGTCGATTTCGGGGACGACGGTGATATGCCGTTCGGCCGCGTAGGCGACGATCTCCCGGATGTCGTCCTGGGTGTAGAAGCCCCCGTGCGGCTTCTCCTCCCACAGGGGTGAGGCCCGGTGCCCGAATTTCGTGCGGGTCCGCCAGGAGCCGACCTCGGTGAGCCTCGGGTAGCGCCGGATGTCCAGGCGCCAGCCCTGGTCGTCCGTCAGGTGGAAGTGGAAGACGTTGAGTTTGTGCGCCGCCATGAGATCGAGATGGCGCAGGACGCCTTCCTTCGGCATGAAGTGCCGGGCGACGTCGAGCATCAGGCCGCGCCAGGCGAATCGGGGGGAGTCCTCGATCACCTGGTGCGGCAGGGCCCAGACGCGGTCCGGTTCGGCGGCGGACCGGCGATACGCGGCGGGGCCCAGGAGTTGCCGCAGCGTCTGGGCGCCCCAGAAGACGCCCGCCGCGCTGCCGCCCTCGACGAGGACGCCGTCCGGGTCGCTGACGAGGCGGTACTCCTCCGCGCCGAGACGGGGGTCGAGTTGGAGCCCGATGCCGTCGCCTTCGGTGTCGTCGAGTTCGCGCCCCTCGCGCAGCGGCAGACCGGTGGCCGCCCACAGGACGGTGCGCAGCCAGCGGCCGACGCCCTCCGCCCCCGGGCCCGCGCAGAGCCGGGAGCGCGCCGAAAGCCGCACTTCGCCGGATCCGGCGACGACAGTACGCGGCGCGGGAATCAGATCCATCGGGGAAATCACCTCAGTCCTTGACCGTTCCGCCCGGCCTCTGGACCGGGCGTCGCTGTACGCCTACGAAGAACACCGGCACCGCAATCGCCGTCGCCGTGACGGGCGCCATCGCCCTGCCCCAGCGACGCCGGCCGGGAAGTGCCGCCGTGGATGCACGACTTGGCGCACAGGAAGTCGTTCCGGACGGAGACGGGGAATGCGCGACCGGCCCGTCCCGTCGATGTGCGCGGCCCCCTCCGGCCCCTTCGACACCCCCTTTTCCGAAGTCCCGCACCGGGAAGTGCAGGAGGCCTCGCGGGCGCCGTCCGGGCCACCGGAAACGTGATCGGCAAGGCGGTCCGGAAGGGGATGCGGAATCGGGTCACGGAGGTCGCGACGGGAAAGACGATCAGCGCCGAGACGCAGGGGCGGGCGAATTCCCGCCGCCCGGAGATCGGCCGGAAGGAGTCCGGAGCGAAGGCGCCCAGGATCTTCCCATGGCGCGGAAACGCGACGCGTACGGCGGCCGCCGACGCGGCCCCCTCGGCGTCCGGCGGCCCCGGCGGGCGCCCGGACCCGCGCACAGGATTCACGACGGTCACAGCTCCTCCCCCTGCCGGCACGGCGGCTGCGGGCGGACCGGAGCGGGGACGGGAAGCTTCACGCAGTGCCCCTCCGGCAGCGCCGCTCAAGCGGGAAGAGCACACCGCATTGCAACATGTGCAACGCCGGTTCCGCTCCGCACAACACCACCGAGCCTACGGACCGCACGAGCCCGCCGACAAGAGGTCTGTACCACTCTCCCGGGCGGAGAGGGCTCGCGCCGCGCCGACGCGCGGGCACGGCAAAGGCCCCGGCCGCACGCCGAAGCGCGCCCGGGGCCCTTGACAGCCCAGCCGGGGGACGGGGCCTTACTTGCCCTCGCCGTCGCCGCCGCTGCCCATGGACTCGTAGATCTCCTTGCACATGGGACACACGGGGTACTTCTTCGGGTCGCGGCCGGGTACCCACACCTTGCCGCACAGCGCCACGACGGGGGTGCCGTCGAGGGCGCTCGCCATGATCTTGTCCTTCTGGACGTAGTGGGCGAAGCGCTCGTGGTCGCCGTCGCCATGGGACACCTGCGGCGTCGGCTCTACGAGGGTCCCCGTACCAGTCCCGCGCTCGGGCTCAAGAGTGCTCATAAACGCCAAGGGTACTGAAGCACCCGGACAACGGTTGAGAGAAGGGGCGCCGTCAGTTGAGCGAGGGGTCGTCCGGGTAGGTGGCCACCATCGCGAGTTCGTTGCGCTGGCGGCGCAGGACCTCGCGCCAGAGTCGTTCGGGGGACGGGGAGGAGACGTCGCCGGGTTCGGACTCGACGACGTACCAGGCGCCCTCGACCAGTTCGTCCTCCAGCTGGCCGGGGCCCCAGCCGGCGTAACCGGCGAAGATCCGGAGCGAACCGAGGGCCGAGGCGAGCAGCTCCGGCGGGGCCTCCAGGTCGACCAGGCCGATCGCGCCGTGCACCCGGCGCCAGCCGAGCGGGGCGCGGTCCCCGTTGGCACCGCCCGGGATGACCGCGACACCGAGCGCGGAGTCCAACGACACCGGGCCGCCCTGGAAGACGACCCCCGGCTCGCCGGCGAGGGAGGCCCAGCCCTCCAGGATGTCGCCGACGTCCACCGGGGTGGGGCGGTTGAGGACGACACCGAGGGAACCCTCCTCGTCGTGGTCGAGAAGGAGCACCACCGCACGGTCGAAGTTCGGGTCCGCCAGGGCGGGCGTGGCCACGAGCAGCCGCCCTGTGAGCGAGGACACCTCGGTCATGCCAGACATGATCCCGCATCTTCCCGCCGCGTGGGGAGCCAATCCGGGCCCGCGGGTGAATGCAGCTCAGGGCGGAAGGGAGCGCCCCCGGCGCACGGTCACGGACGGTGACCCCATGTGTCCGGTTCGGAACCGTTCGTGTTGTGACACAGCTATGACGCGGCTGGGTGGTCCTCGGGCTTACGGGAGGGGGCCGATGGGCGATTACTCTGTCTTTCCGGCCCTGCCCCACTCCATGGAACGCGAGATTCATGACCGTCAACGACGATGTCCTGCTTGTCCACGGCGGCACCCCGCTGGAGGGCGAGATCCGTGTCCGCGGTGCGAAGAACCTCGTACCGAAGGCCATGGTCGCCGCCCTTCTGGGCAGTGCACCGAGTCGGCTGCGCAACGTTCCGGACATCCGTGACGTGCGCGTGGTGCGCGGCCTGCTGCAGCTGCACGGGGTGACGGTGCGGCCGGGTGAGGAACCCGGTGAGCTGGTGCTCGACCCGACGTACGTGGAGAGCGCGAACGTCGCTGACATCGATGCCCACGCGGGGTCCAGCCGGATCCCGATCCTCTTCTGCGGCCCGCTGCTGCACCGGCTCGGGCACGCGTTCATCCCCGGCCTCGGCGGCTGCGACATCGGCGGCCGGCCGATCGACTTCCACTTCGACGTGCTGCGGCAGTTCGGCGCGACCATCGAGAAGCGCGCGGACGGCCAGTACCTGGAGGCGCCGAAGGGGCTGCGCGGCACGAAGATCCGGCTGCCGTACCCGTCCGTGGGGGCGACCGAGCAGGTGCTGCTGACGGCCGTGCTCGCCGAGGGCCTCACGGAGTTGTCCAACGCGGCGGTCGAGCCGGAGATCGAGGACCTCATCTGCGTACTGCAGAAGATGGGCGCGATCATCGCGATCGACACCGACCGCACCATCCGCATCACCGGTGTGGAGAAGCTCGGCGGCTACACCCACCGGGCCCTGGCGGACCGGCTGGAGGCCGCGTCCTGGGCGTCGGCGGCGCTGGCGACCGAGGGCGACATCTACGTCCGGGGCGCCCAGCAGCGCTCGATGATGACGTTCCTGAACACCTACCGGAAGGTGGGCGGCGCCTTCGAGATCGACGACGAGGGCATCCGCTTCTGGCACCCCGGCGGTCAGCTGAAGTCCATCGCGCTGGAGACGGACGTGCACCCGGGCTTCCAGACCGACTGGCAGCAGCCGCTCGTCGTCGCCCTGACCCAGGCGACCGGTCTCTCGATCGTCCACGAGACGGTCTACGAGTCCCGCCTCGGCTTCACCTCCGCGCTGAACCAGATGGGCGCGCACATCCAGCTCTACCGCGAGTGCCTGGGCGGCTCGGCCTGCCGCTTCGGCCAGCGCAACTTCCTGCACTCCGCAGTCGTCTCCGGCCCCACCAAGCTCCAGGGCGCCGACCTCGTCATCCCCGACCTCCGCGGCGGCTTCTCCTACCTCATCGCCGCCCTCGCCGCCCAGGGCACCTCCCGCGTCCACGGCATCGACCTCATCAACCGCGGCTACGAGAACTTCATGGAGAAGCTGGTCGAACTCGGCGCCAAGGTGGAACTGCCGGGCAAGGCACTCGGCTGACCATCCCTCCCACCCCGGCCCGGACCGACACCCTCCGGCCGGGGGTCCGGGGGTTGCCCCCGGGCAGACACAGCATGGAGAAGCTGGTCGAACTCGGCGCCAAGGTGGAACTGCCGGGCAAGGCACTCGGCTGACCACGCCTCCCACCCCGGCCCGGACCGACACCCTCCGGCCGGGGGTCCGGGGGTCGCCCCCGGGCAGACACAGCATGGAGAGAGCCGGTACGACGGTGGGGCGGCCCCCTGGTGGAGGGGCCGCCCCATCGTCGTTTGTCGCTGGTCCGCCGGACGTCTTCACGTCTTCGACGGGAACGCCCCGCAAGGGGCGCGGGGAACTGCGCGGCCGCCCACGACGGGCCCGCAGTCACTCACGGCGCTCAGGCGAAGCGCCCGGCTCACTTGCCCTTCGCGGATTCCTTCAGCTTCGAGCCCGCGGAGACCTTGACGCTGTACCCGGCCGGGATGTTGATCGGCTCGCCGGTCTGGGGGTTGCGCGCGGTGCGAGCGGCACGGTGGGTGCGCTCGAAGGTCAGGAAACCGGGGATGGTGACCTTCTCGTCGCCCTTGGAGACGATGTCGCCGACGACGTCGGCGAAAGCGGCCAGCACGGCGTCGGCGTCCTTGCGAGTCACCTCGGCACGGTCGGCCAGCGCGGCCACCAGCTCACTGCGGTTCATGTTGTTACTCCCGTGTTCTTCTTGCCATGGAGGCGTGCCACGCGGCGGAGCCGCATGTTGGGCCGGGACGCATCCTGCCCCCACCTGCGGCGGGAACGCCAATCCGGGTGCCGCCAATACCCTACGGGTGGGCCGAAGGGGGGGTTTCACGACGCGCCGGTCGGATGGCGTGGCAAGTTTCACAAATGTTTGCCTGGGGGCGACTGCCCCCAGACCCCCGCATCATGCGGGATGCGTCGCGTTTTCGGCTGCCGGACGGTGGGGGGTTGCTCACGCGGTTCCCCGCGCCCCTTCAGGGCGCTCCCGGCGAGGGCGCTTCTCAGGCGCCCTTCGCCGCTTCTCGCACCGCGCCCGCCACCGCTCCCGCGACCTTCTCGTTGAAGACGCTCGGGATGATGTAGTTCGGGTTCAGCTCGTCCTCCGTGACCACGTCCGCGAGGGCCTTCGCGGCCGCGAGCATCATGTCGGTGTTCACCGTACGGGACTGGGCGTCCAGGAGGCCACGGAAGACACCCGGGAAGACCAGCACGTTGTTGATCTGGTTCGGGAAGTCGGAGCGGCCGGTGGCCACCACGGCGGCCGTCTGGCGGGCGATCGCCGGGTCGACCTCGGGGTCCGGATTCGCGAGTGCGAACACGATCGCGCCCTCGGCCATGGCGGCCACGTCCTCGCCGTCGAGCACGTTCGGGGCGGAGACGCCGATGAAGACGTCCGCGCCGCGCACGGCCTCCTTGAGGCTGCCGGTCAGGTTCTCGGGGTTGGTGTTGTCGGCGATCCAGCGCAGCGGCGAGTCGGCGGGGGCGCCCACCAGGTCCTCGCGGCCGGCGTGCACGACACCGCGGATGTCGGCGACGACGGCGTTCTTCACGCCGGCCGCGAGCAGCAGCTTGAGGATGGCCGTGCCGGCCGCGCCGGCGCCGGACATGACGACCCGGATGTTCTCGATCGCCTTGCCGGTGCAGCGCAGCGCGTTCGTCAGGGCGGCGAGGACGACGATCGCGGTGCCGTGCTGGTCGTCGTGGAAGACGGGGATGTCGAGGGCCTCGCGCAGCCGCGCCTCGATCTCGAAGCAGCGGGGGGCGGAGATGTCCTCAAGGTTGATGCCGGCGAACCCGGGGGCGATCGCCTTGACGATCTCGACGATCGCGTCGGTGTCCTGGGTGTCGAGGCACAGCGGCCAGGCGTCGATGCCGGCGAACCGCTTGAAGAGGGCCGCCTTGCCCTCCATGACCGGGAGGGCGGCCTTCGGGCCGATGTTGCCGAGGCCCAGGACCGCGGAGCCGTCCGTCACGACCGCAACGGAGTTGCGCTTGATGGTGAGGCGGCGCGCGTCCTCGGGGTTCTCCGCGATCGCCATGCACACGCGGGCCACGCCCGGGGTGTAGATCATGGAGAGGTCGTCACGGTTGCGGATCGGGTGCTTGGACGCCATCTCGATCTTGCCGCCGAGGTGCATCAGGAACGTACGGTCCGAGACCTTGCCGAGGGTGACGCCCTCGATCCCGCGCAGCTGCTGCACGATCTGGTCGGCGTGGGCGGTCGAGCTGGCCGCGATGGTGACGTCGATGCGGAGCTTCTCGTGGCCGGAGGCGGTGACGTCGAGGCCGGTGACCGAGCCTCCGGAGGACTCCACGGCGGTGGTGAGCTGCGAGACGGCGGTTCCGCTCGCGGGCACCTCCAGCCGGATGGTCATCGAGTAGGAGACGCTGGGCGCCGTTGCCATGGCCGACTTCCTTCGTTGTTCACCGTGTCGCGGGTAGTGCCGTCCGATCGTCGCACCTACCGCCCAGTAGGCGTTAGCCGGGCCGGGTTTCGTGCCTATTGTTCGCACGAAGAAGAGGCCCACGTCACCGGGTGACGTGGGCCTCTTCGACGTTCATGACACCGACCCGCCATGCTCGCCTCGCGGCAAGTGGTCGCTCGCAGCGACTAAGGTTGGGCCCGGGGGCTTGGATCGAGCCGGTGTCACGACAAGGCTAACAAACGGATCCCGCGTGACCATTCCCGTCCGGCGACTTCACAGGAAAACCTGGGCCGAAGCAGCCCTGACGGGCGCGGCCGGGGACCTGTCCCCCGGCCCCCGGATCAGTCCCTGAGCAGGTCCGGAACCCCTGCCGCATCCGGTACGTCCCGTTCGCCCGAGACCACGGTCAGCTGTTGCGTCGCCCGGGTGAGGGCCACGTACAGCACGCGCAGCCCGGCCGGGGACTCGTCGGCGATCTCCGCGGGCGAGACGACGACCGTGGCGTCGTACTCCAGGCCCTTGGCCTCCAGGCTGCCGAGGGCCACCACCCGGTCGCCGAGCCCGGCGAGCCAGCGGGCGGCCTCGGCGCGCCGGTCCATGGCGACGACCACGCCGACCGTGCCGTCGACCAGGTCGAGCAGCCGCTCCGCCTCGCCCCGCACGGTCTTCTCCAGCGAGTCGTGGACCACGGTGAAGCGGGGCTCGACACCGGTGGAGCGGACGGCCGAGGGGGCCTTGGAACCGGGCATGGCGAGGGCCAGGACCTTGGCGGCCAGCTCGGCGATCTCGGCCGGGTTGCGGTAGTTCACCGTGAGTTCGAAGCGGCGGCGCGGGCGGCTGCCCAGGGCCTCGTCGCGGGCCTCGGCCGCCTCGTCCGGGTCGGACCAGGAGGACTGGGCGGGGTCGCCGACGACCGTCCAGGTGGCGTGCCGGCCGCGGCGGCCGACCATGCGCCACTGCATGGGGGTGAGGTCCTGAGCCTCGTCGACGATGACGTGGGCGTACTCGACCCGTTCCTGGGCGAGCCGTTCGGCGCGCTCGCGCTGCGACTCCTCGCGCGCCGGCATCAGCTCCTCCAGGCCGGTGAGCTGGTCCAGCGGGTCCGCCTCGCGCTTCTTGCGGGGGCGGGCGGGGGTGCCCAGGACGGCCTGGAGCTCGTCGAGCATGGCGATGTCGTGCACGGTGTGGCCGTCCCGCTTCAGGGAGCGGGCCACCCGGCGGACCTCGCCGGGGTTGAGGACGCGGCGGGCCCAGCGGCCGAGGCGTCTTTCGTCGGCCATGGCGGCGAGGACGGCCTGCGGGGTCAGCTCCGGCCACCAGGCGTCGAGGAACTCGATGAAGGAGTCCTCGGTGGCGACGTCCTCGTCGAAGGAGGAGCGCAGCTCGGCGGCGAGCTCCGGGTCGGAGTGCCGGCCGGCCGCGCCGGAGCGGGCCCACAGGGCGTCCAGGAGCAGCTTGCGGGCGCGGGGGCGGAGCAGGTTGACCGGGGCGGTGCCGCCCAGCGCGGTCTGCCTGATCCGGTCGAGGTCCTCCGCCTCCAGCTCCAGGCGGCGGTTGAAGGCGACCACCCGGAGCCGGTTCGGCGCGCCGTTCAGCTCCAGGGCGCCGCGGGCGGCCTTGCGCAGCACCCGCAGCATCCGGGAGGAGCCCTTGGCGCGGGCGGTGGCCGGCGTGTCGTACAGGGTCGCCTCGGCGCCCTCGACCAGGGAGCCGATGGCGCGGATGGCGACCTGGCCCTCCTCGCCCAGGGACGGCAGCACGCCCTCGGTGTACGCGACGAGCAGCGGGGTCGGGGAGACGATCAGGATGCCGCCCGCGTACCGGCGCCGGTCCTGGTAGAGCAGGTAGGCGGCGCGGTGCAGGGCAACCGCGGTCTTGCCGGTCCCCGGGCCGCCCTCGACGTAGGTCACGGAGGCGGCGGGGGCGCGGATGACCAGGTCCTGCTCGGCCTGGATGGAGGCGACGATGTCCCGCATGGTGTGGCTGCGGGCCTGGCCGAGGGCGGCCATCAGGGCGCCGTCGCCGATGACGGGCAGCGTGTCGCCGTCCAGGAAGGCGGTCAGCTCGGGGCGCATCAGGTCGTCCTCGACACCGAGGACCCGGCGGCCCTTGGAGCGGATCACCCGGCGTCGTACGACACGCCCGGGATCCACCGGAGTGGACCTGTAGAAGGGCGCGGCGGCCGGGGCGCGCCAGTCGATGACCAGCGGCGAGTAGTCCTGGTCCAGGACGCCGATGCGGCCGATGTGCAGGGTCTCCGCGATGTCCGCGGTGTTGTCGGCGCGGACCGCGCCCTCGGCGGGTTCCACGGCGGTGTAGGCGCCGTCGGGCCCCTTCTTGCCGTCCTTGCCGAGGAGCAGGTCGATCCGGCCGAAGAGGAAGTCCTCGAACTCGTTGTTGAGCCGGTTCAGGTGGATGCCCGCCCGGAAGACCTGCGCGTCCCGCTCGGCGAGGGCACCGGGGGTGCCCACCTGACCGCGCTTGGCAGCGTCGTTCATCAGGAACTCCGCCTCGTGGATCTTCTCCTCCAGGCGGCGGTACACCCGGTCGAGGTGTTCCTGTTCGACGCTGATCTCACGGTCCCGAACGGAGTCCTGGACCGAGTCCTGTACGGAATCCCGTTCGGAGCCGTGCGAGCCGACCGCGGATTGCTGAGCCTGAGCGGCCACCGGGCCCCCTTCTGACGTGCTGGGCAGCCGTCAACCGTACGCGAAGGGGACCCGCCGAAGCCAGGGGCCTGTCCGGCGGATCGTGCCGTGGACGCGGGACGTGGCACGCACACCACGTCCCGCTCACCGGCACGGACAGCCGCCGCCGATCTCCCGCGGCCTGATCCGCCGGTCAGGCGTTGGCGCTGACCGAGACGAGCTTCTTGCCGTTGAAGGTCATGACTTCGAAGTGGTCGATCTCGTTGGGGGTGAAGGCGGCGCCACCGTTGACGTAGAGCGGCTGCTTGGCCTTGTCCGTCTTGGCGTCCGCGAGGCCGTAACCCCAGTTCGGGACGGACCAGGAGGAGACCGTCTCCCGCTCGCCGTTCTTGCCCACGGCGATGAGCGAGCACTTCTCCGGGCCGGTGACGTTCTTGAGCTGGAGGACCGCGTGGGTGCCCCAGTCCTTCTTCTCCAGGGCGACGGTCGCGGTGACGTGGGTCGTCGGGTCCGTGGCCGTCATCTTGTCGGACAGGGTCTGGAAGGCGGCCTGGGCGGTCGTCCCGCCCGCCGTGTTCGAGGTGCCGTCCGACGATCCGCCGCTCGCCGCGAGCACGGCCAGCGGGCCGCCGACGATCAGCGCGACCGAGGCCGCGAGGGCGAAGAGGGTGCGCCGGCCGCGGGCCTTCCGCGTGTCGGCCACCTCCACGACGAGCTTCTCGACCATCCGCGGACTGGGTTTCGCGGACAGCGACTCGCCGATGGACGGCGTGCTCCCGGAGCCTGGCAGATCCGCCAGGGCCGCCAGCATGGGCTCCATTCCGGCCAGCTCGTCGAGCTGCTGGGCGCACCATTCGCACCCGGCCAGATGAGCTTCGAAAGCGGTTGCCTCGGCGTCGTCGAGAATCCCCAGCGCATACGCGCCGACGGTCTCGTGCTCATTGGGCACCGGAGATTCCTGCATGGCTCCAGACATACCCGAACCACCTGTGCCGAATCCGCCGTGCCCCCCGTACACACTCATCACGCCGTCACCCCCCGCTCCTCCAGAGCCAGCTTCATCGACCTGAGGGCGTAGAACACCCGGGAACGGACGGTGCCGCTGGGTATGCCCAGCGTCTCGGCCGCCTCGTTGACGGTACGCCCCTTGAAGTACGTCTCGACGAGCACCTCCCGGTGGGCCGGGGTCAGGTCGTCGAGCGCGTCCGACAGCGTCATCAGCCACAGCGCCTTGTCGATCTCGTCCTCCGCGGGGATGACCTCCAGCGGCGACGGATCGACCTCCTGCGGCCGGGCCTGCCGGCTGCGGTGACCGTCGATGACGATGCGGCGAGCGACCGTCACCAGCCAGGGGCGTACCGATCCGGTAGCTCGATTGAGCTGTCCGGCGTTCTTCCAGGCACGGATGAGTGTCTCTTGCACGACGTCCTCGGCACGTTGCCGGTCACCGGCGACCAGCCGAAGGACATACGCAAGGAGAGGTCCGGCGTGCTCCCGGTACAGAGCACGCATCAGCTCCTCATCAGGCTCCGAGGGCTGGGACATGCGATGTCGGGCCCTCGATCCACGTTCATTGGCCACGGCCGCATCCTTGCGCACGCCCACCTCCGGTGTCCGGGGGTTCCCCCAGTCGGTCGCTCCCCCATCGGTACGGAAGTGACTCACGGTGTGTTCAACAAGACCCCACATTTTTCTGCGAGGTGACATGACGAGCGGGACATGACCCCACATTCCCCCCGCGTGATCTTTACATTTCCGACACAACGTCGAAGGCGGCCGTGCTGCCCGTACTCGCCGGTCACCAAACGGAGTGTTGTCGAAATCACTTTCCCGGAACTTCGATGAAGATCCGACAGAAGCCGCGAATGGGGCGGGAGTTGGGACTGGTGTGACCGTGGTCACGCACGGGCGAGCGCGGCGCGGCGCCGGTGCCGGGCCACCCGCTCGCGGTTCCCGCAGACCTCGCTGGAGCACCAGCGGCGCCTACGGCCCCGGGAGGTGTCCAGGTACACCAGGGGGCAGTTGTCGCCCTCGCACTCCCTGACCGCCGCCCGCGCGACCGGGTCGGTGAGCAGCTCCACGGCGTCCCGGGCGACGGCGGCGAGCAGCCCGGCGCACTCCGGCGGCGAGGCCAACTCCCGCACCAGGAGTCCGTCCTCGCCGGGTACGGCGCGCGGGGCCGGGGGCGCGGCGACGCGGGCCAGCTCGTTGACGCGGGCGAGCGCGACGGCGAGGGCGAGGTCGTACGGCCGGTTCACCCTCGGCGTGGTCCGCCCCCGCACCAACTGCCCCACGTGATCGCGCAGTTCCCGGAAGCCGACCAGCCAGCCGGTGTCGGCGTGGGCCAGCGGGGTGCCCGGCGGGACGAGCCGGGAACCGGTGATCCAGGCCCGCAACGCCGTGAGTCCGTCGAGCCGTTCGCCGGGATGCGTGGTGGCGAGCAGATCCAGGCAGATCCGCCCGGCGTCGAAGCGCAGCTCGTACGGGGCCGCGGCCGTACCCAGTGCCATGTGCCTGTCACCGCCTAGGACAGGAGAACCGTTCTGTTCACAGTGCCCGGTACGGCGAGCGGCCGGAAGTCCTCGTACCGGTGTTCCGTCGTTGCGCGGGGGCCGCCACTGCACGGGGACCGCCGGTTCGTGAGGCCGACGGTTCACGAGGCCGACGGTTCACGAGGCCGACCGTTCACGGGAGTCGACGGTTCACGAGGCCGACCGTTCACGGGAGTCGACGGTTCACGAGGCCGCCGGTTCGCGCGTGCCGCCTGTTCATTCGCGGAGCCGCCGATTCGCGGAGCCGCCGGTTCGCGCGAGCCGCAGACTCACGGGAGACATCGCATCGCGGGCCCGCCGTTCCGTGTCCTCCGCCCTGCCGTGGCGGTCCCGCGCGACCCCGTGCCCGTCGGGGACGCCGGTGCACGGGGCGGGGGTCGTCCCCGTTCGGTCCGGATACTCCGGCAGGCCTCGCAGCTCCGGCTCCCGACCGTGACTCTGGGTCCTGCGAACGCACAGCGAGCCGCCCCAGGGGGGACCCGCGAGGGACGGCGGTTCAGGAGAGGACACGCTCATGAGCATGCGCACCCGGGTCGTCGCGATGGCGGCCGCCGTACTGCTGGGCGCCGGCGGCCTGGCCCTGGCACCGGCCGCGGCGGCCGCCGCCCCGCCGTACCACGGCATCGACGGCGGCGGCGCCGTCAGCGACGACTGGCAGGACGAGGAGAACCTCGGCGTCGACGACTACGCCGAGAGCAACGCCACGGCCCTCTGGCAGACCGTGCTGTGGGCGGACGGCGCCCAGTACCAGGACGACGACGGCGACCCGCATCCGTTCGAGAAGAGCAAGATCGACGGCTCGTTCGGCCCGGAGACCGAATCGGCCACCCAGTGGTGGCAGGAGCATTTCGGCCTGTCCGACAACGACGGCGTGGTCACCGAGCAGAGCTGGACCTTCGCCCAGCAGCGGCTCACCGGCCCGGCGGCGGGCAGCGTCGTCACGTTCCACGGCACGGCGCACAACGCCACGCTCAAGCGGATCAGCGGCAAGTACCGCGTACGGATCAAGGGCACCGGTTCCTGGAAGATCGCGTACTACGACCGGCTCGGCTGAGCACACCTCCGGGGTGGGGGGCCCCCCCCGCCCCCCCCCCCGCGGCCCCCCCCCCCCCCC
>NZ_JBFAXI010000070.1:0-42507 GCF_040680735.1 Streptomyces sp. NPDC051987
GGTGAGTGGTTTTAAGACGTGTGCTCTAGCGATGTGCTACGACCGCGGTCGTAGTCCCGCCCTCCCCTCCCGGTCCCGCCGAGGGCTCAGCTCGCGGGGCTGACGAGGCCCGCGTCGTAGGCGAAGATGACGGCCTGCACGCGGTCGCGCAGGTCCAGCTTGGTGAGGATCTTTCCGAAGTGGGTCTTCACGGTCGCCTCGGCGATGAACAGGCGAGCGGCGATCTCACTGTTGGAGAGGCCCTCGGCTATCAGCCCGAGCACGTCCCGTTCGCGCGTGGTCAACAGGTCCAGCCGTGCGTCGTGGCGGGGCGAAGGGCCCAGCTTGCCCGCGAACCGGTCCAGGAGCTGGCGCGTGATGCGCGGGGCCACGACGGACTCACCGCCCGCCACGACACGGATCGCCGTCACGACTTCCTGCGGTGGGGTGTTCTTGAGCAGGAAGCCGCTCGCGCCGGCCTGTAGGGCGGCGAAGGCGTCCTCATCGGTGTCGAAGGTGGTGAGCACCAGCACCCGTGGGGCTTCGGTGAGTTCGGCCAAGCGGCGCGTCGCCTCGACCCCGTCCATGACGGGCATGCGGATGTCCATGATGACGACATCGGCCTTGGTGGTTGCCAGCAGCCTCAGGGCGTCCGCGCCGTTCTCCGCCTCGCCCACGACCTCGATGTCACTCTGCGCGGCCAGCACCATGGCGAACCCGGCCCGGATCAGCGGCTGGTCGTCCACCACGACGACTCGGATCGGCCCGCTCATCTCGTTCATCCCCTCGTCCTCACCGGCAGCTCCGCAGCGACCTGCCAACCCGTGCCCAGGCGCGGTCCGGCGGTGAAACTGCCGCCGGACACCTCCACGCGCTCGCGCATGCCTACGAGACCGTTCCCACCGCTGGACCTCTCCGACGCGGGCACGGAGCCGGCCAGCTTGCCGGCTCCGTCGTCGACCACGCCGATCTGCACCACGTCCTTGTCGAACCGCAGCGTGATCGCGACGTCCGCGCCCGGACCGGCATGCCGCAGCACGTTGGTCAGGCTCTCCTGGACGATCCGCAACACGGTCAGTTCGTCCGCCGTCGGCAGCCCGTCCTGTTCGCCCTCGACCGCCAACGTCACGTTCAGCCCGGCGGTACGGGCCCGCTCGACCACGGTCTCCAGATCGTCCAGCGAGACCCGGCGACGGTCGGCCCCCGCATCCGGGGCCTCGCCCTGACCTGAGGCGCGCCCGCCCCGCAGCACCCGCACGATCCGATGCATGTCCGCCAGCGCGTCACGTCCGGTGTCGCCGATCGCCTGCAACGCAGAACCGGCCTTGTCCGGATCCGTCTTGAGGACGTATCCGGCGCCGTCGGCCTGAAGAATCATCACCGCCAGACTGTGGGCGACCACATCGTGCAACTCCCGTGCGATCTCGGCGCGTTCCTCGGCGGCCGCGAGCTGCACCAAGTGCTCACGCTCCCGTTCGGCCGTGGCCGCCCGGTCCTCGAGAGTGGCCACGTACAGCCGGCGGGTCCGCAGCACCATGGCGGTCAGCCACACCGCCGCACAGACCCCACCGAAGGCCACGATGTCGGCGAAGGTCTCGGTCGTCGGCCCGCCGAAGGGGAGCAACCCGCCGTAAGTCACCACCACGCCCAGCAGTACGCCCGCGCCCACCATGTAGGCGTGCCACATCGTCCGGGTATGGGTGACCACCGAAACCATCGCGACGAGCACCGCTACCACGGCGTACGGGGTCGTGCCGGACATCAGCACGTACTGGACCAGCGCAAGCCCCGAGACCAGGCCCATCACGGTCAGCGGCCGCCGCCGACGGAACACGAGCGCCAGGGCCAGTGCCAGGCCGACGAACCGGTCGTATCCCTCGTCGTAGTCCGCGGCCATGTAGGCCACCAGCACCGCGATCGCGACGTCGTACGCCGTGTGTACCCACGGCAGAACCAGCAAGCGGCGCAACATGACGAGCAGGCTACGACACCGTTCTGCGAACTCGTCCCTCACGCCCGCTGCTTCGGCGACTCGAACCGCCCAGCACGCGGTGACACGACGTCGAGGTGCCCCCGGCGGCAAGCCGGGGGTACCTCGCATCAGCCCTTCACGCAGATGAACTGCTTCAGCTTCGCCACGACCTCGACGAGGTCCCGCTGCTGGTCGATGACCTGGTCGATCGACTTGTAGGCGCCGGGGATCTCGTCCACGACACCGGAGTCCTTTCGGCACTCCACGCCCCGCGTCTGGTCCTCCAGGTCCCTCGTCGAGAAGCGCCGCCTGGCGGCGTTCCGGCTCATGCGCCGGCCTGCGCCGTGGGACGCCGAGTTGAAGGACATCTCGTTGCCGAGACCCTTCACGATGTACGAACCGGTGCCCATGGAGCCCGGGATGATCCCGTAGTCCCCGGAGGCGGCCCGGATCGCGCCCTTGCGGGTCACGAGCAGGTCCATGCCCTCGTACCGCTCCTCCGCCACGTAGTTGTGGTGGCAGGAGATCTCCGGCTCGAAGACCGGCTTCGCCTTCTTGAACTCCTTGCGGATCACGTTCTTCAGAAGCGCCATCATCAGCGTGCGGTTGTACTTCGCGTACTCCTGCGCCCAGAACAGGTCGTTGCGGTACGCCGCCATCTGCGGGGTGTCCGCGACGAAGACGGCGAGGTCGCGGTCGACCAGGCCCTGGTTGTGCGGGAGCTTCTGGGCCACGCCGATGTGGTGTTCGGCGAGTTCCTTGCCGATGTTCCGGGAACCGGAGTGCAGCATCAGCCACACCGCACCGGTCGTGTCGGTGCACACCTCGACGAAGTGGTTGCCGCCTCCGAGCGTCCCCATCTGCTGATGCGCCCGCTCCCGACGGAACCTCACCGCGTCCGCCACCCCGTCGAACCGCCCCCAGAACTCTCCCCACCCGGCGGCAGCGAGCCCTGGGAAGTCCCCCGGCTCCACCGGATCCGCGTGCATCCCCCGCCCGACCGGGATCGCCTGCTCGATCTTCGAGCGCAGCCGCGACAGGTCCCCCGGCAGGTCGTTCGCCGTGAGGGACGTCTTCACCGCGGACATCCCGCACCCGATGTCGACCCCCACCGCCGCCGGGCACACCGCGCCCCGCATGGCGATGACCGACCCGACGGTCGCGCCCTTGCCGTAGTGGACGTCCGGCATGACCGCCAGGCCCTTGATCCACGGCAGGGTCGCCACGTTGCGCAGCTGCTGGAGCGCCCCGTCCTCGACGGTCGCGGGGTCGGTCCACATCCGGATCGGCACCTTCGCGCCCGGCATCTCCACGTACGGCATGTCTTCCTCATTCCCCCGCGAACAGCACAACAAAAAGGACAAAAATCTTTAAATTCAACAAAACGCAAATGAGGCGCCAGAGTCACAGGAACCAGACAGGGGACCGGCGTTCACAGCAGTGCGTGCGGTAGACATTGTCTCCAGCGGGCGCCCCACTGCGGCAAGCGATTAACCAGCGGGGACACTGGAGCAGGACCGAGCGGACCAGTGAACGGAAGGAGCCTGACCGTGCAGCGGAAGGCGTACGTAACCGGCATCGCCGCCCTTCTCGCGGCGCTGCTGGCCGGCTGCACGAGCGGTTCCACCGGTGGCGACGACATCAGCGACAAGAACGCGGACACCGGCACCTCCACCGTGGCCGCGCAGCCCGGCAAGTACCGCACCCTCCCGGAGGCCTGCGGCGCGGTCAGCCACGACACCCTCGACTCCCTGCTCCCCGGCATCGCCCAGATCAACGACGAGGAGCAGCGCGAGAAGGCGTACGCGGGCGAGGCCACGCTCACCTACGACACCGATCGCAAGGTCGGCTGCCACTGGAAGATCGCGTCGAACGACGCCACGGACCGGCTGTCCGTCGACTTCGAGCGCGTGGTGTCGTACGACAACGCGGTCAGCGACGACAACGAGGCGCAGACCATCTACACGCAGCGGGAGACCGCGGCCGACATCCCCGAGTCCGCGCCCCCGAGCCCCGCCGAGACGCAGTCCCCCTCGGAGTCGGCCGCCAACTCCCCGTCGCCGAACGCGTCGACGTCCGCGTCCGAGTCCGCCTCCTCCTCGGCTTCCTCCACCGCGTCCGCGTCCGCCTCCTCCACCGCCACACCGCCCGGTCTCCAGCCCCGCACCCTCTCCGATCTCGGCGACGAGGCGTATCTCGACGACCAGCTCAGCGGCTCGGGTTCGACGGCCGAGCAGCGGACGGTGACTGTGGTGTTCCGCACGTCCAACGTCGTCGTGACCATCGTGTACGAGGAGCAGCCGATGGCCACCGGGACGGTCCCGGACAGCAAGGAAATGCAGGACAGGGCGCAGAACCTGGCCGGGCAACTGGCCGAGGCGCTCAACGGCTGAGGCCCTCTGCACCCCTTTTGCACCCCGCCCGCAAAGCACGCGAACCGAAACCGCACAGCTTCCTCACCGCGTACCGTGGCCCCTCGGACCCGATCCGACCGCAGGAACCCCGAACGTATGAGTGAAGGAACCATGCAGCGAGTAGCAGTCCAGCGAGACGACCAGCGCGCCCGGAACGAGCGGAACGCACAGCGGCGGGCAGGGCGCCTGCGCCGCGGCCTCGTCTGCGCGGCCGCCGTCCCCGCCGTGGCGTTGTTCGCGACGGCCTGCTCCTCGGACTCGGACAGCGCCGCCCAGGGGACGGCCGGCGGCGGCTCGACCTCCGCCGCCGGGTCCACCGACACCGGCGTCTCCGCGGCCGCCTCGCCGACCGTCCAGGCGGCCAAGTACGCCAAGCTGCCCGAGCCGTGCGCGGTGCTGTCCAAGAAGACGCTCACCTCGCTCGTGCCGGAGGGCGTGAAGTCGGGCAAGGAGGGCGCGTCGAACGACGTGGCCACGCGGGGCAGCTGCTCCTGGAGCAGCCTGGACAACAACGGCGTGAAGGGGTCCCAGTTCCGCTGGCTGAACATCTCCTTCCTCCGCTTCGACTCGGACGCCGGCCGCGGCTCCGGTGATCAGCAGGCGCAGGCGTACTACACGAGCCAGGTGCGGGACGCCCAGTCCGTGGCCGGCGCGAAGAACACCAAGTCGGTGCCGGTCTCCGGGGCGGGCGACCAGGCGACGGCCGTGCGCTACGACCTGAAGAAGAAGGAGGGCGCCTTCAAGCAGCAGACGGTCGTGGCACGCGTCGCGAACGTCGTCGTCACCGTCGACTACAACGGCGCGGGTCTCGCGGGTGAGAAAAGTCCGGACGCGGACACGCTGACGAAGGCGGCGGAGCAGGCGGCCGTGGAGGCGGTGGCGTCGGTCTCGACGGCCAACGGCTCGGGCACGGCGCCGAGTTCACCTTCCGCGACCCCCTCGCAGTCGCCCTCCAAGTCCGCCTCTCCCAGTGCGTCGCCGTCCAAGTCGTCAGCCAAGAAGAGCTGACCGGCCATACGTGCGCCGCACTGATGTGCCACCCTGTTGCGCGCAACAACACGCAAGGGGAGGGGAGTACCGGTGGCCGCGCCAATGCAGCTGACCCGGATGCACCGCGTTCTCATCGGCGTGGTCGTGACCGGCGCGATGATCATCGCCGGTATCGGCTTCGCCGGCTCGTACGCCGCCGTCCGTGAGCTGGCCATCAAGAAGGGCTTCGGGAACTTCTCGTACGTGTTCCCGGTCGGCATCGACGCGGGCATCTGCGTCCTGCTCGCCCTGGACCTGCTGCTGACCTGGATCCGCATCCCCTTCCCGCTGCTGCGGCAGACGGCCTGGCTGCTGACCGCCGCGACGATCGCCTTCAACGGCGCGGCGGCCTGGCCGGACCCGCTGGGCGTGGGCATGCACGCGGTGATCCCAGTGCTGTTCGTGGTGGCGGTCGAGGCAGCCCGGCACGCGATCGGCCGGATCGCGGACATCACGGCGGACAAGCACATGGAGGGGGTCCGCCTCACCCGCTGGCTGCTCTCCCCGGTCCCGACGTTCCTGCTCTGGCGCCGGATGAAGCTGTGGGAGCTGCGCTCCTACGACCAGGTGATCAAGCTGGAGCAGGAACGTCTCGTCTACCAGGCGAGGCTCCGTTCCCGCTTCGGCCGCGCCTGGCGCCGCAAGGCCCCGGTGGAGTCCCTGATGCCCCTGCGCCTCGCCAAGTACGGCGTCCCCCTGGCCGACACGGCCCCGGAGGGCCTGGCGGCGGCGGGCATAGAGATCCCGGCGCTGCCGCCGGCCGCCGAGCAGACCGCGGCCGGCCGGGCCGCCGTGGCGGCACCCGCCGCCCAGCAGGCGGCGCCGCCGGCCGAGCAGCGCCCGGTGCTGGTCCCCGGCCCCCGTGCCGAGCAGCCCGGCTACCCCTCGGAGCCGGTACCGCCGCAGCCCGACCCGGAGATCAACCCCTGGCTGCACGCCAGGAACCCGCAGCAGATCGAGTACCACGGCGACTACGACCCGACGTACGAGCCCCCGTACACCGAGGAGCAGTACGCGGCCTGGCAGTACGAGCAGGAGCAGGAGCAGTACCAGCGCCAGCTGCGGGAGTACGAGCAGGCGCAGCTCCAGCAGCGGTTCCCGCCGGATCAGCCGCCCCAGGAGCAGCCGGTCCCGGAGGAGTCCCCGTCGGAGACGACGGGCAGCTTCCCCATCCCCTCCGGTCCGGGCCGCACCCGTGAACTCGGCGAGGGCGGTGGCCCCCCGGAGCCGACCGAGGAAGACTTCTACCTGGTCTTCAAGAAGTCGATCGACGGCGGCTACCCCAGTTCGAGCCAGTTCCGCGGTGACGTGGAGGCGACCTACGGCATGACGCTCGCACAACGCGACGCGGACCGCATGGTCAACCGCTTCACCAACCGCCACACGGCGGAACTCCAGGAAGACCACATCGCGTAGACCCGCACCACGGCATGAGGAAGGGGCCCTCCCGCTGGGGAGGGCCCCTAGCTCAATCCGGCGTCACGCCCCGAGCAGGGCCCGTACCCGCTCCTGCCCGACCGCGAGCAGCAGAGTGGGCAGCCGCGGCCCGGTGTCACGGCCCACCAGCAGGTGGTACAGCAGCGCGAAGAACGTCCGCTGGGCGGTCTTGATCTCCGGCGGCAGCTCCTTCGGCGTGGCGTCGGCGGAGAAACCGGCCTGGACCTTGGGCACGCCGTAGACGAGGTGGGTCAGCCCGTCCAGCGACCAGTGGTCGGCGAGCCCGTCGAGCAGCAGTCGTACGGACTGCTGGGACGCCTCGTCGAGGGACTTCAGCAGCTCGGCGTCCGGCTCCTCGCGGACGATGGTCCGCTGGTCGGCCGGCACCTGCGTGTTGATCCAGGCCTCGGCCTTGTCGAGCCGGGGCCGCACCTCCTCCAGCGAGCCCAGCGGCTGCTCCGGGTCCAGCTCGCTGAGGATGCGCAGCGCCTGGTCCTCGTGGCCGGCGGTGATGTCGGCGACGGAGGCCAGCGTCCGGTAGGGCAGCGGGCGCGCCGTGCGGGGCAGCTCGCCGCCCGCGGTACGGACGGCACGCGAGTGCGCGGCGATGTCGCCGGGCAGCGCGGATCCGTCGGCCACCTTGGCGTCCAGCTTGTCCCACTCGTCGTAGAGCCGCTGGATCTCCTGATCGAAGGCGATCTTGAAGGACTGGTTGGGCCGGCGCCTGGCGTACAGCCAGCGCAGGATCTGCGGCTCCATGATCTTCAGCGCGTCGGCCGGGGTGGGCACCCCGCCCCGGGACGAGGACATCTTGGCCATGCCGCTGATGCCCACGAACGCGTACATGGGCCCGATGGGCTGCTTGCCGCCGAAGATCCCGACGATCTGGCCGCCGACCTGGAAGCTGGACCCCGGGGAGGAGTGGTCGACCCCGCTGGGCTCGAAGACGACGCCCTCGTAGGCCCACCGCATCGGCCAGTCGACCTTCCAGACCAGCTTGCCGCGGTTGAACTCGCTGAGCCGGACGGTCTCGGCGAAGCCGCACTCGGTGCAGGTGTAGGTCAGCTCGGTGGTGTCGTCGTCGTACGCGGTGACGGTCGTCAGATCCTTCCCGCACCCGCCGCAGTACGGCTTGTACGGGAAGTAGCCGGCGGAGCCGGACGAGCCGTCGTCCTCGCTCGCCGCGCCCGAGCCCTCCTCGGCCTCCAGCTCGGCCTCGTCGACGGCCTTCTGCTGGGGCTTCTTGCCGGTCTTCGGCTTGGTCCGGTACTGGGCGAGGATCGCGTCGATGTCGCCGCGGTGCTTCATGGCGTGCAGGATCTGCTCGCGGTAGACACCCGAGGTGTACTGCGCCGTCTGGCTGATCCCGTCGAACTCCACGCCCAGCTCGGCCAGCGACTCGACCATCGCGGCCTTGAAGTGCTCGGCCCAGTTCGGGTACGGGGACCCCTCAGGGGCGGGCACGGAGGTGAGCGGCTTGCCGATGTGCTCGGCCCAGCTCTCGTCGACCCCGGCGATGCCCGCGGGCACCTTGCGGTAGCGGTCGTAGTCGTCCCAGGAGATCAGGTGCCGGACCTGGTACCCGCGCCGCCTGATCTCGTCGGCGACCAGGTGCGGGGTCATGACCTCGCGCAGGTTGCCGAGGTGGATGGGGCCCGACGGTGAGAGCCCGGACGCGACGACGACCGGTTTGCCCGGGGCCCGACGCTCCGACTCCTCGATGACCTCATCCGCGAAACGGGAGACCCAGTCGGTGGTCTCGGTGCTCTGAGCCACGTCGGCACGTCCTTCTTTCTGACACGGGGCAGCCGATACGGTCGCACGGCTGACGCCCCCATTCTCCCAGCCACCCCCCCTTCCACGAAAACGCGTTAACACAAGAACCCCGTAAGCCCCGCCCCAGGCGGCGCAGCCGCCGCTCAGGGGCGCGGGGAACTGCGCGACAAGCCGGCGGCGCAGCCGCCACCAAGGGGCGCGGGGAACTGCGCGAGCAACCACAACGCACCCGCACCCGGCCACGCACCGAACCCCCACCCCCGTAGCCGCAAAAACCCCTTTACCCCCCGTGAAATACTGGACCCGTCTACCAAGCCCCCCGAGGAGAACGGCTCCCACCCCATGGCCCCGGTCACCCCCCTCACCGCCTCCGTCAACCAGCAGCTCACCGACGCCCTCTCGGCAACCCTGCCGGCGGCCCCCGTCGACCCGCTGCTGCGACGCAGCGACCGGGCCGACTACCAGGCGAACGGCATCCTCGCCGCCGCCAAGAAGGCCAAGGCCAACCCCCGGGAGCTGGCGACGCAGGTCGTCTCCCGCATCACCACCGGCCCGGCCCTGATCCAGGACGTCGAGGTCTCCGGCCCCGGCTTCCTCAACATCACCCTCTCCGACCGGGCGATCACCGAGAACCTCGCCGCCCGGTACGCGGACGGCGCCCGGCTCGGCGTCCCCCTGAAGGCGGACCCCGGCATCACGGTCATCGACTACGCCCAGCCGAACGTCGCCAAGGAGATGCACGTCGGCCACCTGCGCTCCGCGGTGATCGGCGACGCCCTGCGCGGCATGCTCGACTTCACCGGCGAGCGGACGATCGGCCGGCACCACATCGGCGACTGGGGCACCCAGTTCGGCATGCTCATCCAGTACCTGATCGAGAACCCGGACCAGCTGTCCGCGGAGACCGACACGGACGGCGAGCAGGCCATGTCCAACCTGAACCGGGTCTACAAGGCCTCCCGGGCGGTCTTCGACGCGGACGAGGAGTTCAAGGAGCGGGCCCGCAAGCGGGTGGTCGCCCTGCAGTCCGGCGACAAGGAGACCCTCGACCTGTGGCAGCGGTTCGTGGACGAGTCGAAGGTCTACTTCTACTCGGTCTTCGAGAAGCTCGACATGGAGATCAGGGACGACGAGATCGTCGGCGAGTCGGCGTACAACGACGGCATGCCGGAGACCGCCCGCCTCCTGGAGGAGAGCGGTGTCGCGGTCCGTTCCGAGGGCGCGCTCGTCGTGTTCTTCGACGACATCCGGGGCAAGGACGACCAGCCGGTCCCGCTGATCGTGCAGAAGGCGGACGGCGGCTTCGGCTACGCGGCCTCCGACCTGACCGCGATCCGCAACCGGGTCCAGGACCTGCACGCCACGTCCCTGCTCTACGTCGTGGACGTCCGCCAGTCCCTGCACTTCAAGATGGTCTTCGAGGCCGCCCGCCGGGCCGGCTGGCTCACCGAGGACGTCACCGCGCACAACATGGGCTACGGCACGGTGCTGGGCGCGGACGGCAAGCCGTTCAAGACGCGTGCGGGTGAGACCGTGCGGCTGGAGGACCTGCTGGACGAGGCGGTGCAGCGGGCCGCCGAGGTCGTCCGGGAGAAGGCGCAGGACCTGACCGAGGACGAGATCCAGGAGCGGGCCCAGCAGGTCGGCATCGGCGCCGTGAAGTACGCGGACCTGTCGACGTCGCCCAACCGGGACTACAAGTTCGACCTGGACCAAATGGTCTCGCTGAACGGCGACACCTCGGTCTACCTCCAGTACGCGTACGCCCGTATCCAGTCGATCCTCCGCAAGGCGGGCGAGGTACGGCCCGCCGCGCATCCGGAGCTGGCCCTGCACGCGGCGGAGCGGGCGCTGGGCCTGCACCTGGACGCGTTCGGCGACACGGTCTTCGAGGCGGCCGCGGAGTACGCCCCGCACAAGCTGGCCGCGTACCTGTACCAGCTGGCGTCGCTCTACACGTCGTTCTACGACAAGTGCCCGGTCCTCAAGGCCGACACCCCCGCCCAGGTGGAGAACCGCCTCCTCCTGTGCGACATGACGGCCCGCACCCTCCACCAGGGCATGGCCCTGCTGGGCATCAGGACCCCCGAGCGGCTCTGACCGGTCTCAGTCGTCCACCGGGGTCTCCGGGCCCCGGTGGACGCTTCACGCGATGGACGAAGTCAGAGGCTGAGCACCGCCCGCAATGCGATGTCCACGCGTTCCATCTGCTCACCGGGAACGTCGCCGTGGTATTTCCCCTGTTCGAACCGGCCCAGCCGGAAGTTGTACAGGTCCGGGGCCAGGACCACTCCCCTGAGCGGAGTCGTCACCCGCACCGTGACCAGTGATTCCCGCCGCTCCCCGGACGTGTCGAGCAGCGCGCAGAGGACCGCGCCGGGGTGCAGCTCGGCCACGTGGTCGTTCTGGACGACGACCACCGTGCGGTCCCGGCCCACTGTGGGGACGGTCCACACCTGGCCACGCTTCAGCTGTCGCACAGGTCGTCCTCCGCCGCGCTGTACAGGTCGTCCAGGTCGTCTCCGATACGGGCGCTGTCCTCGGCGTACAGCGCCATCGCGTCCCGCAACAGCTGGTCTCTTATGGCTCTGGCGACGAAGGCCGACAGATTGCCGTCCGCCGCCTCGCGTGCGGCCTTGAGGAGTTCGTCCGGCACGGTCACCGTGAGCTTACTCGTCGACATACCATTGGTTATACCAGCTGTACGTCCGCCACGGCGGACGTCTCGAACTCGGCCCACACCACCTTGCCGAGCTCCCGCTCCACCACCCCCCACTTGTCGGCGAGCGCCGTGACCAGCACCAGCCCGCGGCCGCCCTCTCCGTACGTTTCTTCGGCGATCTTCGGTACGCCAGACCCGCTGTCGTGCACCTCGACGCGGACGACGTCACCGTCGTACCGCAGTCGCAGGAGGAAGCCGCGGCCGGGCGGCACCCCGTGCAGAAGGGCGTTCGTGGCCAACTCGCTCACGCACAGCGACATGTCGTCGGCGCGGGGCCAGTCCGCCAGGCCCCAGCACCTGAGCGACTGCGCGGCGAACCGCCTGGCCGCGGGTACGGACCGGCGCTCCCGGACGTAGAACTGTTCGCGGGGACAGAGGAGTTCGGTTACGTCGTTCACGGGACGAATGTCGCGCAGAGTCACCAACCTGGAGCAGGCAGTGAACCCGTACGAAATTTTTGTACGGGTTCCGACCCGGTGACGTACGCGTGCCCCAGGGGATTGAGACCGACATGAGCGCGAAGAAGCCGCCGCGGCCGAAGAACCAGACGTCGATGAAGATGCTCGGCAAGCAGCTCGGCGCGGCCCGCCGGGTCGCCGGTCTGACCCAGTCCGAGCTGGGCCTGCGGGTGGGGCTCGACGAGCAGACGGTCGCGTCGATCGAGCAGGGCAGGCGGGCGCTGAAGCCGGACGTGGCGGCGCGGATGGACGAAGTCCTGGACACGAAGGGGATGTTGGCGGCGGGGGTGGCGAACCTGCCGGATGTGGACCAGTTCCCGATGTGGGCGGAGGTCTACATGGAGCACGAGCGCGAGGCGATCGCCCTGTCCTGGTACGACAACGCGGTGCTCCCCGGTCTCCTGCAGACCGAGGCGTATGTGCGGGCCGTCCTGCGCAACCGTGTGCCTGCCTATGACGAGGACGAGGTCGAGACGCGGACGGCGGCCCGACTGGAGCGCCAGGAGATCCTGCACCGCAGAAACGCGCCGACGCTGAGCTTCGTCGTCTGGGAACCGGCGTTGCTCATGGCACTGGGTGGGCCGGAGGTGCGGAGGGGGCAGCTCCGGCACCTCCGCGAGATCGCCGAACTTCCCTGCGTGTCACTGCAGTTCCTGCTCCTCACCAGCCCCTGCCACGCAGGTGTCGACGGGCCCTTCATCCTCCTCGAAACCCCGGACCACCAGCACCTCGCGTACACCGAATCACAGCGCGGCAGCCAGTGGGTCTCCGACGCGGACGAGGTCTCCAGGCTGGCGCGCAAGTATGCGATGCTGCGGACACAGGCCCTGACCACTCAGGACTCGATGGACCTGCTTGACCGCTTGCTAGGAGAGCAATGAGCACCGAGGCACTTCAGTGGTTCAAGTCGACCTACAGCGGCAGCGAAGGCGGCGCGTGCCTCGAAGTCGCCGTCACCTGGCGGAAGTCGAGCTACAGCGGCGGCGAATGCGTCGAAGTAGCCGCCTGCCCCCACGCCGTCCACATCCGCGACTCCAAGAACCCGGCGGCGACCGGCCCCACTCTCACCGCCTCCCCCGCCGCCTGGGCCGCCTTCGCCGCCTCCCTCGGATAACCGCGTCCGGCGTTGTCAGTGGTGCCCCTTACAGTCACTGCCATGGCGACTCTTCCCAACCCGCTGCCCAAGCTGGCGACCGACCCGAGCGGTCGGTCCCTGGGGCTTCAACTCCCGCCCGGGACACTGCTCGGCGACACGCTCGACGGCCCGTGGCACGAGCCGTTGCTGTGGTATGCCGGGCAGCCCGCCGGGCCCGGGACCTGGAGCGCGCTGGGCGCGCCGGCCGCCCGTGCGGGGCTGCTGCCGGTGCTCATCGACGTCTCCGAGATCGACGACTGGGACTTCGCGCCCGGCGAGACCTCGTACCCGGGGGATCACGACGCCGACGAGGTGCTGGAGGACTTCTGGGAGGAAGGCCCGCCGGAGGGCGAGGAGTGGCCGGGACTCGCCGCCGCCCCGGCCCTGGTCGCGGATCCGGACGTGCGGGCGGCCGATGTCGCCGACGCGCTCTCGCAGGGCCGCCCGTGGCTGAAGGAGCCGCACCTGGCGCTGGTGTCGGCGCGGCGCAGCGCGGACATACCGGCGGCCATCGGCTGGAGCGGCCCGGTCAACTACGAGGAGGACGTGGCCCGGCTGTGCGCGGTGCTGCGCTCCTGGGAGGACCGGTTCGGCGTCCGGGTGGTGGCCCTGGGCTTCGACCACCTCGCGCTCTCCGTCGCCGCCCCGCCCGCCGACCTGGACGCGGCGGAGGCGGTCGCCGCCGAGCACTTCGGGTTCTGCCCCTACACCGTGCTGCCCGGCGCCGACGACACCCTCTCGTCGTACGCCGAGCGACTGGTCGGCGAGCGGCTGTGGCACTTCTGGTGGGACTAGCGCCGTAGCGCCCCGTAGGGGCGCTGGGGGTACCCCCGGCCGGAGGCTGGGGGAGGAACTGCGCGACCAGCCACGACGGCGCCGCAGCCGAGCGACGGCAGTCGCAGCACGTCCGGCGAAGGCGCCTAGCCGCCCAGCCCCTTCGCCAGCCTCCGCAGTCCCTCCCCGATCTCCTCCGGTGTCTGCGTCACGAAGCACAGCCGCAGCGTCGAGCGGTCGGGGTCGGCGGCGTAGAAGGGTTCGCCGGGGACGTAGGCGACGTCGTGGTCCACCACCCGGCGGAGCAGCGCGGTCGTGTCGTACGACGAGGGAAGCCTGGCCCAGAGGAACATGCCGCCCTCGGGCCGGTTCCAGGTGGAGCCGGCCGGGAGGGCGTCGGCCAGGCCGGCCAGCATGGCGTCGCGGCGGGCGCCGTACACCGCGCGCACTGTGGCGACATGGGCGTCCAGGACGTCCAGGTAGCGGGCGGCGGCGAGTTGGTTGAGGGTCGGGGTGTGCAGGTCGGCGGCCTGTTTGGCGACCGCGCAGGCGCGGCGCAGGGTGTCCGGCGCGCGGAGCCAGCCGAGGCGCAGGCCGGGGGCCATGACCTTGGAGAGGGAGCCGAGCAGGACCGTCCGGTCCTCGGCGCCGGGGAAGGACGCGATCCAGGGGACGTGGTCGCCGTCGTAGCGCAGCTCACCGTAGGGGTCGTCCTCGACGATCCACAGGCCGTGCCGGGCGGCGGTGGCGGCGAGGGCGGCGCGGCGGGCGGCGGGCATGGTGCGGCCGGTGGGGTTCTGGAAGGTCGGGACGAGGTAGAGGAGCTTGGGCCGCTCGGCGCGGATCAGTTCCGTCAGGGCGGCCGGGTCCACGCCGTCCGCGTCACCGGGCACGGCCAGCACGCGCGCTCCGGCCAGTCCGAACACCTGGAGTGCCGCCAGGTAGCAGGGGCTTTCGACCAGGACGGCGTCCCCGGGTTCGACGAGCGCGGTCGTCAGCAGGGAGAGGGCCTGCTGGGAGCCGGTGGTGATCAGCAGGTCGTCGGCGTCGGTGGGCAGGCCCCGGGTGCCGAGGCGGGCGGCCAGCCCGGCGCGCAGCGTGGGCTCGCCCTCCGTGGTGGAGTACTGCAACGCCCGCTCCGGGGTCTCCTCCAGGACCGCTCGGAAGACGGCCGCTATGCCCTCCCGGTCGAACAGTTCCGGTGCGGGCAGGCCGCCCGCGAAGTTGATGACCTCGGGGCGTGCGGTCACCGCCAGGATGTCCCGCACGGGGGAACCGCCGACGCTCCGGCTGCGGGCGGCGAGCGGGGGCAGCGCGGCGGGCGCGGGTGCGGGCGTGACGGTCATGGGCGGCTCCTTGGCTGGTCCTCGTCTTGGTCCTCGTCCTGGCGGGAGCGTAGAGAGGTAGGTGCCGTCTACACCGGTGATTCCGCGATGCGGACGGGCGGTGCCGGAACGTGGCAGGTCAGCGCGGTGGGCCGGGCACGTGCGTCCCGAATCGCCCGCGAAGTCGGTTGCTGCGGGCGGGCCGTGGCACAGGCCGAGGATGCTTCGGGACCGTCGACCGCACCCAGACCGTCAAAGGAGCCCTCGCATGGCCGCCAGGCACTCTGCCCCGACCCGCGGCCGCCGCCGTCTCCTCACGGCGGCCGCCCTAGCCCTGGTCGCCGCCACCACCCTCACCGGCTGCCGCGACGGCCAGGGTGTACGCGACGAAGGGCCGTCCTCCTCGGCCGCCCTCGTCCGGCCCGCCGCCGACCCGGCTCGGGCCTAGGGCCTCTCGTTCGGATCAGGCCGGGCTCGCGGAGAACCGCCGGGCTCAGCCCAGCATCCGGGCGGCCTCCACCGCCCAGTACGTGAGGATGTTCTGCGCGCCGGCCCGCTTGATGCCGGTCAGGGTCTCCAGGATCGCCCGGTCGCGGTCGATCCAGCCCTTCTCGGCGGCGGCCTCGATCATCGAGTACTCGCCGGAGATCTGGTAGGCGGCGACGGGCACGTCCACGGAGTCGGCGACCCGCGCGAGGATGTCGAGGTAGGGACCGGCCGGCTTGACCATCACCATGTCGGCGCCCTCCTCCAGGTCGAGGGCCAGCTCGCGCAGCGACTCCCGCACGTTGGCGGGGTCCTGCTGGTAGGTCTTGCGGTCGCCCTTCAGGGAGGACCCGACGGCCTCACGGAAGGGGCCGTAGAAGGCGGAGGCGTACTTCGCGGTGTAGGCGAGGATCGCGACGTCCTCGCGCCCGATCTGGTCGAGCGCGTCCCGGACGACGCCGATCTGCCCGTCCATCATCCCGCTGGGCCCGACGACATGGGCGCCCGCGTCGGCCTGCACCTGGGCCATCTCGGCGTACCGCTCCAGGGTGGCGTCGTTGTCGACGCGCCCCTCTGCGTCGAGCACGCCGCAGTGGCCGTGGTCGGTCGTCTCGTCGAGGCACAGGTCGGACATCACGAGCAGCTCGTCGCCGACCTCCGCCCGCACATCGCGCAGCGCGACCTGGAGGATCCCGTCGGGGTCGGTGCCGGGCGTGCCCAGGGCGTCCTTCTTGCTCTCCTCCGGCACCCCGAAGAGCATGATCCCGGAGATGCCCGCCGCGACGGCCTCCGCGGCCGCCTTCTTCAGGCTGTCCCGGGTGTGCTGCACGACGCCGGGCATGGCCGCGATCGGCACCGGCTCGCCCACGCCCTCGCGGACGAACGCCGGGAGGATGAAGTCCGCGGGGTGCAGCCGGGTCTCGGCGACCATGCGCCGCATGACGGGGGTGGTCCGCAGCCGACGCGGCCGCGAGCCGGGGAAGGAGCCGTACTTCGTCATGCCCTCTACGCTACGCCCGTCACCCGGGCGCGCTTACCGACTGGACGTCGGCGCCCCGGCCCCGGCCGACGCCCCGGGCCACGCGGGGCCGGGGCGGGACGGCGCGGCATGGCACCGGGGCGGTCAGATCTCCAGCTCGCTCTCCAGCTTCTTCAGGCTGTGCCGGGCCAACGCCAGGTTGCTGCGGCTCCGGTCCAGGGCGAGGTAGAGGAAGAGCGAGCCGCCCGCCCTGGTCAGGGGGCGGATCAGGTGGTACTGGCCGCCGAGCGTGATCAGGATGTCCTCGATCTCGTCGTCGAGCCCGATGGACTTCAGCGTGCGCTGCTTGGCGCGGACCACCTCGGTGTTGCCGGCCGCGGCCAGCTCCAGGTCCAGGTGCGGTCCGCCGCCCAGCGTGCCGAGCGACATGCCGCTTTCGTAGTCGACCAGGGCGACCCCGACGGCCCCGTCGATGCTCATGGCTTCCTTGAGCGTTGTCTCGATGTTCACGCTGGTGCCCTCGATTTCCTTACGTGGGTCGACTCGGACGCAAGCTGCACGCCGGAGGTTGCTTCGTGACGTATCCGAGTCTGAATAAGCGTCATCTTTGGCCAGTGTTGCAAGACTTGGCAATAAAGTACTGTGCGATCCAGGGGTCCGGAGGGGGAACTCATGGCTTTGCTCGACACCGTCCTGGGCGACGTCGGAAAGACGCCCGGCGTCACCGCCGCCACCCTCCTGGACGGCGTGACCGGCCTCGCCTACGCCGAGTACGGCGACCCGGAACCGGCCCAGGACGCCCAGGAGACCGCCCACCTGGCGACCATGCACCTCAACCAGGCCGGTTTCGCAGGCGAGTTGGAGAGCATCGTCGTCACCACCGCGGCCCACCACCATGTGACGACCACCGTCGCCCGGCAGGGCGACCCGCTCCTGCTGTTCGCCCTGGTGGACCGGGACCGCACGAACATCACCTGGGCGCTGCGCGACCTGGCCGAGCGCACGGGCCGACTGCTCGCATGACCCGGCCGACGCCGACCGCCCGCAACGTCCCCGCCCTGCTGGCCGGTCTGCACACCGAGAAGCGCTCGTGCGCCGTGCTGGTCTCCGGCACCCCGGGCGGGGTGATCCATGTCCGCGACGGCATGGTCGTCGGCGTGGAGACCCCTGGCGCCCCCGGCGTCGAGGTGCTCCTCCTGAAGTCGGGCCGGGTCACCGAGGACGACTGGTCGGCCGCCCGCGCCACCGGCACCGACCCCGCCCGGCTGGCCCTGGAACTGGTCGCCCAGGGTCTGCTGGGCGCCACGGAACTGGAGATCGTCGGCCGGTCGGCACTGTTCGACGCGACCTTCGCCCTCGCCCTGACCAGCCCGGACGGCTGGGAGGTGGCCGAGCCGCGGCCCCTGCTCGTCACGGGCGCCGCGGTGCCGCCCGACCGCCTGGTCACCGAGAACACCCGCCGTATCCGCCTGCTCTCGAACGAACGCGGCGCCACCGCCCGCTTCGCCCGCGAGCGTCTGGAACCCGCCCCGGCCGCCCGCGACCCGCTGCGGACCGCCCGGCTCTCCGCCCGTCACCGCACGCTCCTGACGGTCGCCGACGGCCGCCGGACGCCGCGGGACATCGCCTTCACCCTCGGCCGCGGCCTGTTCGCCGTCATGCTGGACCTCCGCGACCTCCTGGGCCTGGGGCTCCTCCACACCCCGTCCACCGCCCCCGGCGGCCGGCCCAGCACGGCCCCGCGCACCCTGCCCCAGCCGCCGACGACCCCGCAGCCCTCGGCGACCCCGCTCCCCCGCCGTAAGCGCTAGAGCGCGCCGGGCGCATCCGCACGACACCCTCTGGGTCACGGCCGGCCGTGACCCACGCACCACCGAGCACCGCAGCACTGGAGGAAGCGACCATGAACGATCCCGTGCAGGACATCCTCGTCTCCTTGCGCGACCGGGTGATGGGCGTCCGTGAGACCACCCTGGCCACCGTCGACGGGCTGGTGGTAGCGAGCGACACCGACAAGACCCACCCGGAGTCCATGGCCGCCGTGGCCTCCGCCGCCCTCTCCCTCGGCCACCGCCTGGCCGACCAGGGCGACACCGGCACCCTGCGCCAGCTGACGGCCCGCTGCAGCGCGGGCCACGTCATCGTGACCGCGGTGGGCACCCGGGCGCTCCTGGCGGTGGTCACCGACGAGGGCGTGGACGGCCTGGCCTTCGACCGCGAGATCCCGACGGTGGTCGAGGACCTGAAGAAGATCCTGGCCCACGACACAGCCTGAGCGGAAACGCTCCCGCAGGGGGTGCCCGACGGCATGGCTCAGGGCCCGGTGGGTGCGCCGGGCCCTGAGCGGTCGGTGGTCGGCCGTGCGGCCGCGACTACGACTGGTGGAACGTCCAGATGCTGCCGTCGCCCGACTTCGGCACGTACACCTGGTGCCAGGACCAGCCGGCCGGCGGGCGGACGTAGTGGAACTCGACGGAGCTGTTGGTCCGCCACCAGTAGTTGTCGGCCGTGCCGCAGCTGCGGGCCGGGACGTCCCAGAACCGGGAGCCCACCCAGTCGCCGTGGTCGTTGTAGCCGACGAGGTAGAAGCGCAGCGCCGCGTTGTTGTCGTTGCAGACCTGGATCTGCACGTTGGCGGTGGCGGCGCTCGCGGTCGCCGGCGTCGCGAGGACGCCGACGGCCGAGGCCACGGCGAGCGCGGCGACGGTGAGGTTTCGGCGGAGGGTACCCATGTCGTTCGTGCCTTTCTGCGCGGACGGAACTCAGGGGCCGCCCGCTGTCCTGGGGTGGTTCAGCAGTGGGCGGCGCGCTCGGCGGCGGTCATCTTGGCGTCCTTGAAGTTGACGTAACCGGCCTTGGGGGCGTCGTTGTTGAACCCGGTCGACTCGTAGTTGTTGACGTACCAGATGTAGTGGCCGTAGTAGCGCGTGCCGAAGTGGATCTCGTACCAGCCGGTGGCCTTCTGCTTGGCGGTGCCGCGCTCGATCCAGCCCTTGTAGCCGGCCGGGATGTTGACGGTGTCGCTCTCGGTGTCGGTGTGGGACGTCGTCCAGTCGTGCCGGTAGCTGGTCTCGACGGAGACCTCGTAGACCTCCCAGAACTTGGCGGACGCGGTGATCGACACACCCACCGAGTTGGTGGAGGCGGTCGTGTCCGACCAGTCGATGCGGTGCTGGTTGGTCTGGCTGGCGCAGTTGTACGCGGTGGCCCCGACCTGGTGGTTGGGGCCGGTGTACGTCGAGTAGCTCTGCGGGTGGAACTCGCACGAGTCGGCCCAGCTGCAGGCGTCGAGGAGCTCCCTGGTGGTCGGGGTGCTGTCGGCGTAGGACTGCGGAGCCGCCATCAGGGAGGCGCCGAGCGCGACGGCGGCGACGGCACCGGCACTGCGGGCGACACGGCGGGCGGGGGCGGTGGTACGAAGCGCGAATCGCATCGAATACTCCAGTGGGAATCGGCGTCCCTTTGCGGGAGAGCCGCGGCTTTCGACAATCCGGGAATTACTCCTGCGCTGTTTCTTTTTGCCGGCCCTCGGGGGTGTGAGGGCCGGCACGGCGACCGCGCCGCCGCCGCGCCGGGGGGAGGTCTGCGGCGGCGGAGCGGACCGTTCGGCATCCACTCTGGGAGCCCCGGGATTGTTGATCAATCCAGCTCAGAGGCGTAAACAACGGGATCGGAGACCCTACCGCCGGGTACGGCGCGACAGAACGACTCCACCCTCACGGAAGGGGCGAACCGGACGTGAGGCCGGGTCTCGCTTACCGATCGGTGTTACCGCGCGGTGCTACCGGACGGTTCGGCCACGGGTGCCGTTCCCCTTTTCCGGGCGGGCGCGCGGGCGGGTTTTCGGTGCCCGCCGTCGCATTCCTCACGGCCCGCTTTCCCGCCCGCGGATGTCCGGCCGCCGGATTCTTGCCCGTTCGGTTCCAGCCCTCCTGATCGTCGCCCCGTGGCATTCCGCGTTCCGGGTCCTTGCCGGGTGGTGCGGTCGCCGTGCGGCGGGGGGACGTGTGACGCGGGTGGGCCCGAGGCTGGTCCGTCCGGTCGGGGTCCGTCCGGGGCCAGTCGGTCCGAGGCCAGTCGGTCCGATGCCGGTGGGTCGGATATGGGCCGGTCCGGGGCTGGTCGGTCCGCTGGTCGGATCCGGGCCGAAGCGGGTGCCGGGGCCCAGGGTCGGGAATCGGCGCGGGCCTCCGGTCGGCGGCGGGCGACGTGCGGGCGGGCTCGGCGAGGCCGGTGCCGGGCTCGGCAAGACCGCCGGTCCCGGGTAGGGCGAGGCCGGTGCCGGGTACGGCGAGGCCGGTGCCGGGTGCGGGGCCGGGGGTGGCGTGCGGGCCCGGCGCGGCGCAGACGCGCCGGTAAGGCACCCCGGGCAGGTACCGCCGCCACTCGGTGCCGCTCAGGGAGCGGCCGGCGCGGGCGCAGAGCTGGGCGGCGACCTGGTCGGGGCCGACGGCGTAGGCGTGCACGGGGACGTGCGGACCGGCGGCGTAGAGGTAGCCGCCGGGGCCGAAGGCCAGGGAATCGATGACGTCGCCGGAGGTGGCGCGGCTGCCGCCCAGGGGCCGGTCCAGGGTGAGGTCCCACAGCCGCAGGGTGCCCGAACCGTAGGCCACCGCGAGGGTGGTGGCGTCGGGGCTGAAGGCCAGCGCGGTGATCCGGGTGCAGGAGACGCAGCCGGAGGTGGCCGGGGAGCCGGGGATGACGGCCAGCGGGCCGTCGGCCGTCCGGGGGTCCCAGACGGCGACCGTGCCGTAGGCACCCCCTGTCGCGAGGCGTCTGCCGTCGGCGCTGAGCGCGAGGTCGTACGTCTCGCGCCCCTCGGTGAGCGGCGGGTACGGACCGGGCACGGTGGGCGGCACGGCGGTCCGGCCGGAGAACCCCGCGGACATGACCGCCCGCAGCGCCGCACCGGTGGCGTCCCGGCCGGTCACCCGGGTCCGGCGGGCGGTGTCCCACAGCTGCCCGACGAGCGGCCCGGCGGGCTCGGCCCAGCCGAGGGCCAGCTGCCGGCCGCGCGCGGTCAGGGCGACGGCCCGGATCCTGGCGGAGGCTGGCCCGGTCACGTCGAAGGAGGTCGCGGCACGGCTGCCGGGCCGGGTGCCCCGCACCGTGAACCGGGCGGTCGGCGCGGCCCCGGTCGTCGCGGCGGCGCCGTAGGCGACCGCCCGGCTGTCCGGGCTGAAGGCCAGCAGCACCCGGGACCGGCCGGCGGGGGCCGCGGGGAAGGGCAGGTCGGCCACCGTGCGGCCGGTGCGGGTCCGCTCCAGGCGCAGGCGGTAGCCGGTCGCGGTCCGCTCCGCGGCGGCCAGTAACCGGCCGTCGGGGCTGAGCAGGACGGCGTCCAGGGGCCGTGCCCGCCACGGGGCGGCGAGCACGGCCGACAGGTCGAGGGTGTGCACGGTGCTGCCCGCCAGGTAGCGCAGGCCCGAGCCGTCGGCGGCCCAGGCGAGGCCGGTGACGGTGCCGCCGGGCACCGGCTGGCGGAGCACCGGCAGTCCCGGTGCCCCGAGCCGCCAGACGGTCACCCCGTCCGGTCCGGCCGCCGCCAGGGAGGTCCCGTCCGCGGTGACGGCCAGGTGCCGGACGCCCGCCCCGGCGAGGTCGGCGAGCCGGTGCCCGCTGTCGGTGTCCCAGACGCGGACCCCGCCGTCCGAAGCCACGGCGAGCCGGGTGCCGTCCGCCGCGAAGGCGACGGTCCCGGACGAGCAGCGCGGTGTCCGGAACTCCTGCCAGGCGCCGCGCCGAAAGAGCTTCCGGGCGGTGTCCCACAGCTGGATCGGCCGGCCCGGCCGGCAGACGGCCACCAGCCGGTCGTCCGGCGAGGGGACCGGGTACGCGTCGCCCGCCGCGGTCGCGAAGAGTGTGCTGCCGTCGTCCGCGGCCCGCAGCCGCACGCCGGGGTCCGGACCGGGGTCCCGCACGGCGTAGCTGTGCCCGTCGGCTCCGAAGCCGAGGACGCTGCCCCGCGGCGCCCGCTGGTCGGCTCCCTCGCGCAGCCGCCACACGCGCCGTCCGCCGGGTCCGGCCAGCAGCACGGTCCGCCCCGCGGCGTCGACCCCGGCCACCTCGGTGTCCGGCAGCGTTCCCGACCCGGTGCGGCGGTGTCCGGTCACGTCCCACGAGGACCAGGCGCCGGCGCCCAGCACGAGCAGGGTGCGGCCGGAGTCGGTGAGGAAGGCGCCTCCGCCGTCGCCGGGCGGCGGTCCGGTGAAGAGGTCGACCTCGGGTTCGGCGAGCGCGCCGAGCAGGGCGGCGCGGCCGGCCGCGGAGGGGGCGAGCCGCCAGGCGGCGACGCTGAGCAGGGCGGCGCCGCGGGGGTCGGTGGACTGGGTGCGGCCGGCCAGGGCGGCGGCCTGGAGGGCACCGGCGCGCAGGCGTTCCTGGTCGGCCGCGAGGTCGCGCTGCCAGGCGAGGTGCCCGGCGGCGAGGGCACCGGCCACCATGACGGTGAGCGCGGCGGCCAGCCCGCGCATCCGGCTGCGCATCCGGCCCACCGTCCAGCGCTCCATGGAGTCGGCGACCCGGGAGGCGCTGAGGAAGGCCCGTTCCCGTCCGGTGAGGTCGCCGTCGTTGACGCCACGCCTGAACAACACGTCGGCCAGGGCGAGTTGGGTGCCACGGTAGAGGTTGTCGGGGTCGTGGCCGCGTTCCTGCCAGGTCCGGGCGGCCTCGCCGAGCCGGCGGTGCTCGGCGAGCCGTTCGCGGTTGGCCTCGATCCACGCCCGCAGCTGCGGCCAGCAGGTGATCAGGGCCTCGTGGGCGAGTTCGACGCTCTCCTGGCCGACGGTGACGAGCCGGGCGTGGGCCAGACGCCGGAGGACCTCGGGCACCTCGGGGTCGGGCCACTCGCGCAGGTCGGCCCGGCTGACCGGACGGCGGGTGTCGGCGGTGCCGGCGGTGTCGGCGCCCGGCTCGATCAGCGCCAGCAGCAGTCGGCGGGCGGTGGCGGCCTGGGCGGGGGTGAGCCGGCCGTAGACCTCCTCGGCGGCCGAGGCGATCGCTCCGTGGATGCCGCCCGCCGCCTCGTAGGCGGCCAGCGTCAGCACGCCGCTGCGCCGTCTCCGCCAGGTCTCCCGCAGGGCCTGCGAGAGCATCGGCAGGGCGCCGGGCCGGTCCGCGGCCTCCTCGACGATCCGGGCGGTGAGTTCGCGCTCCACCCGCAGCCCCGCAGCCGTGGCCGGTCTGACGACCGCCTCCTGCAGCTCCGCCCGGTTCATGGGGCGGACGGTGAGGGTGTGGTGGCGTAACGCCTCGGCGAGTCCTTCGTGCTCCGTGCACCGGCTGTGGAAACTGCCGTCCAGCGCTATGACCACCCGCAGCCGGCCGGCCGGTTCCCGCGCGGCGAGCAGCTGGTCCACGAACCGCCAGCGGTCGGCCCGGGACCGGCACAGGGTGAAGATCTCCTCGAACTGGTCCACCACCACGAACCGTTCCGGCCCGTCCGGCGGCGGCGCCAGGAGACTGCCGTGCGTGGCGGCGGGCCGGGCGCCGGGCGTGATCAGCCGGAGTTCCATGCCGCAGTCCTTCTCCCGGACCAGGGCGTCCAGCCGGGGCAGCAGACCGGCCCGCAGCAGCGAGGACTTGCCGCTGCCGGAGGTGCCGAGCAGCACCGCGAACCGGTGTTCCAGCACCAGGCCCAGCGCGTCCTCGACCAGCCGGTCCCGGCCGAAGAAGCGGTCGCTGTCCGCGTACTCGAACCGCGCCAGCCCCTGATAGGGCGAGTCGCCGTCCACGGCCGACGGCGAGCGTGTCTCCTCGGCGACGGCTGCCCAGCGGCGCTCCCACTCGTCCGGGTCGGCCCCGCAGGCCCGTGCGTAGGCCCGCACCACGGCCGCCGAGGCCAGCCGTTCGCCGGACGCGGCGCGCGAGAGGGCGGTCACCGAGAACCCGGAGTGCTGGGCCATCTGCCGGTACGACGGCGAGCCGGCCGCCGCACGCAGCGCTCTCAGCTCGTGTGCGAAACGGGGCACGGGCCCGTCCTCGGGGTCCACCGGTCGCTCGGGACGGCCCACGGTTCACCTCACGTCTGCCGGTGAAAGGTTCGCGACGCTCCAGAAACCGCTTTCAGGTGAGGGCTAGGGCCCAACTCGATTACTACTTACGGGTGTTACCGCAAAGTAATCGTTTCTGCGCAGGGAGGCGCAAGCTTGTAAGGACAAGCGATTTCCTTGCGAGTTAAAGTAGTGGCCGGGCGACGCAGCGGCAATGCTCCGCAGCGAAATCCGGCCGCCGACCGCCGCGGGACAGACGAACAGAGAAGGGGCGGAGCATCCGCACACCGGACACCCCGCCCCGCCTCTCCTCACGTCGTGGTGCGCCTCCTGCGCGCCCCCGGCCGCCGCTCGCTCGGGCGGGTCACCGGATCCCCGGCCTCCAGCGCGCTCGCACGCCTGCGCAGGCCGAACTCCGCCAGCGCCTCCGCCAGCTTCGCGGCCGACGGCTCCGGAGCCATCACGTCCACCCGCAGCCCGTGCTCCTCGGCCGTCTTGGCCGTGGCGGGCCCGATACAGGCGATCACCGTCACGTTGTGCGGCTTTCCGGCGATACCCACCAGGTTCCGCACGGTGGACGACGACGTGAAGAGCACCGCGTCGAAGCCGCCGCCCTTGATCGCCTCCCGGGTGTCGGCCGGCGGCGGCGACGCCCGCACCGTCCGGTAGGCGGTCACGTCGTCCACCTCCCAGCCGAGCTCGATCAGTCCGGCGACCAGCGTCTCCGTGGCGATGTCGGCGCGCGGCAGGAAGACGCGGTCGATCGGGTCGAAGACCGGGTCGTAGGGCGGCCAGTCCTCCAGGAGGCCGGCGGCGGACTGCTCCCCGCTCGGCACCAGGTCCGGCTTCACACCGAAGGCGACCAGCGCCTTGGCGGTCTGCTCGCCCACCGCCGCGACCTTGATCCCCGCGAAGGCCCGCGCGTCGAGCCCGTACTCCTCGAACTTCTCCCGGACCGCCTTGACCGCGTTGACCGACGTGAACGCGATCCACTCGTACCGCCCGGTGACGAGCCCCTTCACGGCCCGCTCCATCTGCTGGGGCGTACGCGGCGGTTCGACGGCGATCGTCGGCACCTCGTGCGGCACGGCCCCGTACGACCGCAACTGGTCGGAGAGGGACGCCGCCTGCTCCTTCGTGCGCGGCACGAGCACCTTCCAGCCGAACAGCGGCTTGGACTCGAACCACGACAACTGGTCGCGCTGGGCGGCGGCGGACCGCTCTCCGACCACGGCTATCACCTGGCGGCCGCCCTCCGGCGAGGGCAGCACCTTCGCCTGCTTCAGCGTCTGCGCGATGGTGCCGAGGGTGGCGGTCCAGGTCCGCTGCCGGGTCGTCGTACCGGCGACGGTGACCGTCAGCGGGGTGTCCGGCTTGCGGCCGGCGGCGACCAGCTCCCCGGCGGCCGCGGCCACCGAGTCGAGGGTGGCGGAGACCACGACCGTGCCGTCCGAGGCGCCGACCTCGGTCCAGCACCGGTCGGAGGCGGTACGGGCGTCCACGAAGCGGACGTCCGCGCCCTGCGCGTCCCGCAGCGGCACACCGGCGTAGGCCGGCACCCCCACCGCGGCCGCGACACCCGGCACGACCTCGAAGGGCACACCCGCGGCCACGCAGGCGAGCATTTCCTCGGTCGCGTACGTATCAAGTCCCGGGTCCCCGGACACCGCACGGACGACCCGCCTGCCACCCCGCGCGGCCTCCATGACAAGATGAGCCGCATCCCGCACGGGCGGGAGGGAAGCGGTTGTCGACGCGCCGTCGACAACCGTGAGTTGAGGTGTGCCCGTGCCCGGATAAGGGTCCGACGACGGATCCGGATCCGTGGTCACGACGGAGACGCCCTGCCTGGCGTGGGTTCTGATCACGTCGAGCACGTCGTGCTCGGCGACCAGGACGTCCGCGCTGGACAGTGCCTCCACGGCACGCAAGGTCAGCAGTCCCGGATCCCCGGGTCCGGCACCCAGGAAGGTGACGTGCCCGTGTTCCAGGCCGGCGGGAAGGTTGGTGGGGCTCACTGTGCTCGCTCCCCCATCAGACCGGCCGCGCCCTGGGCAAGCATCTCGGTGGCGAGTTCGCGACCGAGCGCCGTCGCCTGGTCGTATGTCTCGGGCACGGGACCGGTGGTGGACAACTGCACCGTCCGGGTGCCGTCGGTCGTGCCGACGACTGCCCGCAGGCGCATTTCCTTGACAATCTGCCCGTCGGCCAGCAGGTCGGCAAGCGCGCCCACAGGGGCGGAGCAGCCGGCCTCCAGGGCGGCGAGCAGTGAGCGCTCGGCGGTCACGGCGGCCCGCGTGAACGGGTCGTCGAGTTCCCCGAGCAGGGCGACGAGCTCCGCGTGGTGCGCGGCGCACTCGATCGCCAGCGCCCCCTGGCCGGGGGCGGGCAGAACCGTGTCGACCGACAGGAAGTCGGTCACCTCGTCGACGCGGCCGATGCGGCTGAGGCCGGCCGCCGCGAGTATGACGGCGTCCAGCTGGCCGTCCCGGACGTACCCGATGCGGGTGTCGACGTTTCCGCGTATCGGCACCGTCTCGATGGCCAGCCCGTGGCTGCGCGCGTACGCGTTCAGCTGCGCCGTGCGGCGCGGCGAACCGGTGCCGACGCGGGCCCCGCGCGGCAGGTCGGTGAACTTCAGCGCGTCCCGGGCGACGATCACGTCCCGCGGGTCCTCGCGCACTGGTACGGCGGCCAGCACCAGCTCGTCGGGCTGGGTGGTCGGGAGGTCCTTGAGCGAGTGAACCGCGAAGTCGACCTCGCCGCGCAGCAGCGCGTCCCGCAGGGCGGTCACGAAGACACCCGTGCCGCCGATCTGTGCGAGGTGCTCGCGGGAGGTGTCGCCGTAGGTGGTGATCTCCACCAGCTCGACAGGCCGCCCGGTCACCCGGCTCACGGCTTCCGCCACCTGCCCGGACTGGGCCATGGCGAGTCTGGATCGCCTGGTCCCCAGTCTCAGTGGATTGTCACTCATGCCGGTCGGTCCTTCGTTTCTGTGCTGTCCACGGCCCGGGAGACGGCGGCCACCGTCTCGGGGTCGAGGTCGAACAGGGTCCGCAGCGCGTCCGCGTACCCGGCGCCGCCGGGCTCGGCCGCGAGCTGCTTGACCCGTACGGTCGGCGCGTGCAGCAGCTTGTCGACGACCCGGTGCACGGCCTGCCGGATCTCGCCGCGCTGGCGTTCGTCCAGGCCGGGCAGGCGCCCGTCGAGCCGCGCGATCTCGGTCGCGACGACGTCGGCGGCCATCGTCCGCAGGGCCACCACGGTGGGCGTGATGTGCGCCGCCCGCTGGGCCGCGCCGAAGGCGGCGACCTCGTCCGAAACGATCCGCCGCACCTGGTCCACGTCGGCCGCCATCGGCGCGTCCGCGGACGCCTCCGCCAGCGACTCGATGTCCACCAGCCGCACCCCGGCCAGCCGGTGCACGGCCGCGTCTATGTCGCGGGGCATCGCGAGGTCGAGCAGGAACAGCGCGGGAGCGGGCCGGGCGAACCCGGCGACCGGCTCAGGTCTGCGCCGCTCCGGGATCCGGCCGATCCGGGCGGCGGCCGCGGCGAGCGCCTCGATCAGCTCGGCCTCGGCCTCCGGCGTACGGCGGGCGGCGTCCCGTCGGTCGACGGTCCCGTTGTCCACCCAGGCCGCGTGCTGCTCCAGCTCGGCGGCGGCCATCCCGGCGACGGCGGCCTCTCCCATCACGGAGAAACCACTCTGCTCGGCGGTGAGGTCCAGCGGACAGGTGTCGTCGTTGCCGACGGTGCCGGTGACGGCCGGCGGCTGCTTCGGGGCGGGGGACGCGTCGAGTTCGGCGACCGGCTCACCGGTGCGCCCCTCGACCGCCGCCGCGACCGCCTCCGCCGTCAGCACGAGTCCGGTGGCTCCCGTGCACGACACCACGACGTCGGCACGTGTCAGCTCGCCCGGCACCGCGTCCATCGGTACCGCGCGGGCCACCACGTCCGTCTCGCCGCTCTCGGTGAGGATCTCGGCGAGCCGCTCGGCACGGTCGTACGTCCGGTTGGCCACGACGATCTCCGTGACCCCCGTCCGCGCGAGCGTGGCCGCGGCCAGCGAGGACATCGAACCGGCGCCGATGACCAGCGCCTTCTTGCCCCGGGCCCAGGTCTGCACCTCGGCACCGGCGGCCAGCTGTTCGAGCCCGAAGGTGACCAGGGACTGTCCGGCCCGGTCGATCCCCGTCTCGGAGTGCGCGCGCTTGCCGACCCTGAGCCCCTGCTGGAACAGGTCGTTCAGCAGCCGACCGGCGCTGTGCAGCTCCTGGGCGCGGGCCAGCGAGTCCTTGATCTGCGCGAGGATCTGCCCCTCGCCGACCACCATCGAGTCGAGCCCGCAGGCCACCGAGAACAGGTGGTGGACGGCCCGGTCCTCGTAGTGCACGTAGAGGTAGGGGGTGAGCTCCTCGAGCCCGACCCCGCTGTGCTGGGCGAGCAGCGTGGACAGCTCGGCGACGCCGGCGTGGAACTTGTCGACGTCGGCGTAGAGCTCGATGCGGTTGCAGGTGGCGAGCACCGCCGCCTCGGTGGCCGGCTCGGCGGCGACCGTGTCCTGGACCAGCTTGACCTGGGCGTCCGCGGTCAGCGCGGCCCGCTCCAGGACGCTGACCGGGGCGCTGCGGTGGCTCAGCCCGACGACGAGGAGACTCATGCCGGCATCACGGCGGGTACGTCCCCGTCGGGCCCCTGCTCAGTGGCGTCCTGGTGCGCGGCGACGGGCGCGGCCGCACCCTCGTGCTCCTCGCCGGCCTTGCGCTGTTCGTGGAAGGCGAGGATCTGCAGCTCGATGGAGAGGTCGACCTTGCGCACGTCGACGCCGTCCGGGACGGCGAGCACGGTCGGCGCGAAGTTCAGGATGGAGGTGACCCCGGCGGCCACGAGGCGGTCGCAGACCTGCTGGGCGACGCCCGGCGGGGTGGTGATCACGCCGATGGAGACGCCGTTGTCGGAGATGATCTTCTCCAGGTCGTCGCTGTGCTGCACGGCGATCCCGGCGACCTGCCGGCCGGTCATCGCCGGATCGGCGTCGATGAGGGCGGCGACCCGGAAGCCGCGGGAGGCGAACCCGCCGTAGTTGGCGAGGGCGGCGCCCAGGTTTCCGATGCCGACGATCACAACCGGCCAGTCCTGGGTCAGACCCAGCTCGCGGGAGATCTGGTAGACGAGATACTCGACGTCGTAGCCGACACCGCGCGTTCCGTACGAACCCAGGTAGGAGAAGTCCTTGCGCAGCTTCGCGGAGTTGACCCCCGCGGCCGCGGCCAGCTCCTCCGAGGAGACCGTGGGGACCGAGCGCTCGGACAGTGCGGTCAGAGCGCGGAGGTACAGCGGAAGCCGGGCGACGGTGGCCTCGGGGATCCCTCGGCTGCGGGTCGCCGGTCGGTGAGTTCGGCCAGTTGCCACGGTGCTCCAACGGGTTGAGCGGGGCTGCGGACGGTCACACGTACCCGGACCGCCCCGTCGACAGCAGGCTATGTCTTTGTGAACGCGTGCACAAAGATGGTGTCCGATTTGCCCGCCCAACGTGACCGGGGTCACGCGCCCTCGGCGCAGCTGTCCGGAACCGGCGCACAAGCGCCCGCGCTCCCTCTCCGATGGGGGCAAAACCGTACACACTCCTCACGCATCCCGCCCCCGAGACCAAGCCGCCGTCGATCCTAAGCGACTTTGCAGCCGGTTTGGACTAGTCGGTCAGTGCCTTGCGGAGCCGTTCCTCGTTCACGCGCCAGAAGGTGTGCTGCTCACCGTCGACGAGGACCACCGGGATCTGCTCCCAGTACTGGTCGTACAGGTGTGCGTCCTGGGTGATGTCCTTCTGCTCCCAGGGCACGCCGAGGTCGCCGCACACCTTCTCGACCACGACCTGTGCGTCATCACACAGATGGCAGCCGGGTTTACGGATGAGGGTGACCAACCGAGCACTCGGCGCGGGCGCCTTCCGGCCAAAGAGGGGACTCATGACGTCCATTGTCCCGCCCCTGGCAGGGCATGTCCGCCGCCTTCTGCACGGGTTCTCCGCCCTGTTTAACGACCCGGTCGCGGAGAGTTCACACCCATCCAACTCCCGTGACTCCGGAACCTCCGAACAAACTGGCTATGCTCACGACATGGCCGCTCTCGGATGGCTCACTCCCCGTAGGCGCTCCGCCACGGCGCGGAGCGTGTTGGCAGGCGAGGCCTCGGCAGAGGCCGCGCGCAAGAACCAGGAAGCGACGGCGCCGGCCGGCGAGGCCGCGGAGCCGGAATTCCCGGTGCTCGGCGACGACAAGGCCGCCGCGTTCTTCGACCTGGACAACACCGTCATGCAGGGCGCCGCCATCTTCCACTTCGGCCGTGGCCTGTACAAACGGAAGTTCTTCGAGACCCGCGACCTCGCCAGGTTCGCCTGGCAGCAGGCATGGTTCCGGCTGGCCGGCGTCGAGGACCCCGAGCACATGCAGGACGCCCGCGACTCGGCCCTCTCCATCGTCAAGGGCCACCGCGTCGCCGAGCTCCAGACCATCGGCGAGGAGATCTACGACGAGTACATGGCCGAGCGCATCTGGCCCGGCACCCGCGCCCTCGCCCAGGCCCACCTGGACGCGGGCCAGAAGGTGTGGCTCGTCACCGCCGCCCCGGTGGAGATCGCCGGCGTGATCGCCCGCCGGCTGGGGCTGACGGGCGCGCTGGGCACGGTCGCCGAGTCGGTGGACGGCGTCTACACGGGCAAGCTGGTCGGCGAGCCCCTGCACGGCCCCGCCAAGGCGGAGGCGGTACGCGCCCTGGCCGCCGCGGAGGGCCTCGACCTCTCCCGGTGCGCCGCCTACAGCGACAGCCACAACGACATCCCGATGCTGTCCCTGGTCGGGCACCCGTACGCCATCAACCCGGACACGAAGCTGCGCAAGCACGCGCGCGAGCTGGACTGGCGTCTGCGCGACTATCGCACGGGGCGGAAGGCGGCGAAGGTGGGGATCCCGGCGGCGGCCGGGGTCGGCGCGGTCGCCGGCGGCACGGCAGCGGCCATCGCCTTCAGCCGCCGCCGCCGCTGACCCAACGCCCACCGTCCGCTGCGCGGGACATCGCCGTAGTGCCGCGCGGGACATCGCCGTAGGACCGCGGACCGGTTGCCGAGTGCGGGTGCGTCGTGGCCGGTCGCGCAGTTCCCCGCGCCCCCTTGGGGCGCGCTGCCCACCACCGCCCTGCACGCCGCGCGGCCGAATTATCGCTCCGTCACCCGAACACGCCCCGCACATCGCCGAAACCCGCACGTTTCCGGTCAACGACCGATCACTCTACGGCCCTTGAGGCGCCGCCAAACGGTTACAGAAGCGACGCAATCGATGATTTGAGCAACTCGGTGTAGCAGTGCCTGTACGAAGCGTTATTCTCCTACGACGCAAACCGGTTCCCTTCCGTCGCTACGACGGGTGAAAGGTTCCGCACTGCACGTGATGGAAGCTCTGCCTCTGGGAGTCCCGTGTACCCACACGTCGGGGTTGACGCCTCGGGCCTGGCTACGCTGCGCGCAACAGTCGCGACGGTCAAAGAGACGCTGCGCGGCCGTGTCCGGACCGCGTACGGCGTCCCCGCCTTCGCCACCACCGCCCCCGTCGGCCCGTGCTACGCGCTGGCCGACGGCATGGAACAGGTGCCGGCGCGCGGCGCCGTCGTCGAGGGCCGCCGATCCGGCGACGGGCGGGGCGTCGGCAGACGCGGCCGCGGCTCCGGCCCCGGCACCACCACCCGCCGCCCGGCCGCGGACAGCGACAGCGCCCGGATGATGGACCTCGTGGAGCGCGCCCAGGCCGGCGAGGCCGACGCCTTCGGCCGTCTCTACGACCAGTACAGCGACACCGTGTACCGCTACATCTACTACCGCGTCGGCGGCAAGGCGACCGCCGAGGACCTGACCAGCGAGACGTTCCTGCGCGCCCTCAGAAGGATCGGCACCTTCACCTGGCAGGGCCGCGACTTCGGCGCCTGGCTGGTCACCATCGCCCGCAACCTGGTCGCCGACCACTTCAAGTCGAGCCGCTTCCGCCTGGAGGTCACCACCGGCGAGATGCTCGACGCCAACGAGGTCGAACGTTCGCCCGAGGACTCCGTCCTGGAGTCCCTCTCCAACGCGGCCCTGCTCGATGCCGTACGACGCCTCAACCCCCAGCAGCAGGAGTGCGTGACACTCCGCTTCCTCCAGGGCCTCTCGGTCGCCGAGACCGCCCGCGTGATGGGGAAGAACGAGGGCGCCATCAAGACCCTCCAGTACCGGGCCGTGCGCACCCTCGCCCGGCTCCTGCCGGACGACGCGCGCTGAACCGGACACCCTCGGCTACCCCCAACTCACGCTCCGTCAAAGCGTGTTGCCTTTCTCAGCCGATCGGCGGGGGTCCGTAACCCAAGTGCCGAGCCGCTCGTTGTGCGGGATACAGGCTCCCTGTGGTCACGTCCGGCCAGCCCCGATCCCCCGATCGTGTGGCCTGGCCGACGGCGTGCAACCCTCAGGACCCCCTGGGGAGTCGACCGTCATGACGAGAGGAGGTGCCGCCAGTGATCGCGAACGTATCGGCCCACCGGCGGGCGAACGCCTTCGCCCAGGCTCTGGAGGAGCAGCCCGACCGGGACCCGGCGGCCGAGCCGTCCGGAGGGCCCACGGGCGATCCACCGGCCGCTCCGGACCGGGCCGAACGGACCGAGCGGGGCGAGCTGTTGGCCCTGGCGACGGGACTCGCCGCACTGCCCAGGCCGGAGCTCGACCCGGAGGTCAAGGTCGTCCAGCGGGCCCAGTTGGTGGCCGCGATGGAGGCCATGCTGGCGGAGGGCACCCTGGGCGGGGCGGCGGACGCTTCGGTACCCGAGCAGCGGGCGGCCCGTGCCAAGGGCGCGCACCGGGCCAGTCCGCTGGGCAAGCTGCGACCGCGTTCCCGGCTCACCAAGGGGCTCGCCGCGGGCGGCCTGAGCGTCGGCGTGGCCGCCGGAGCCTTCGGCGGGGTCGCCGCCGCCAGCTCCGACGCCCTGCCCGGCGACTCGCTGTACGGCCTGAAACGCGGCATCGAGGACTTCAAGCTCAACTACCTGACCGACGGCGACGACCAGCGCGGCCAGACCTACCTCGACCAGGCCTCGACCCGCCTGATGGAGGCCCGTCGGCTGATGGAACGGGGCCGCGGCGGCCACCTCGACCACGAGTCGATCGGTGAGATCCGGCGCACCCTGTCCGGCATGCAGCAGGACGTCACCGAGGGCCACCGCCTGCTCCACGAGGCCTACGAGCGCGACCCGGACTCCCTGGGCCCCATCCAGGCACTGTCCGCCTTCGCCCAGTCCCACCGCGAGGCCTGGGGCGCCCTGCGCGAGAAGCTCCCGGTCCAGCTCGGGGACGTCAGCCAGCAGGTGTCGTCCGTCTTCGAGGCCATAGACCAAGAGGTCGCCCCGCTGCAGTCCCTGCTCCCCCAGCCGTCCCAGAACACCGGCGGCGGCACCGGCAGGCAGGGCTCCGGCACGGCGTCCACCGGCTCCGCCGGCAGCCACCGGGCCACGCCCCCGTCCTCCTCCGGCGGCTCCTCCACGGGCCACGCATCCGGATCCGGCAGCCCCAGCGGCTCCGCCTCCGGCAGCGCGGACAACGGCCTGATCGGCGGCACCACGGGCGGCCTCCTGGATCCGCCGAAGACCGGTTCGAGCACCCCGCCCCCGTCCAGGTCCGCATCCAGCGCACCGGACGTCACCCTGCCCCCGCTCCTGCCGGGGCTGCTACCAGGCCTGGGCATCGACAGCGAGGACAGCAGCAGCTGAGCAACGAGGTGCACCCCGCGCCCCCCAAGGCGGCGAAGCCGACCTTGGGGGGCGCGGGGCTGTATCTGATCTGCGGCTCCGCCGCGTGGGCGCGAGCAACCACGACGGCGCCGCGCCGGCGATCGCACCTCAACCCGCAGCGGCGCTCAGAAGAAAACCGACCGTCGCTGCACAAGCAACTTGTACAGCGTGTGCTGGATCTGCTCCCGCACCTGGTCCGTCAGGTTGAACATCAGCATCGGATCCTCGGCCGCCTCCGGCGGATACCCGTCCGTACGGATCGGCTCCCCGAACTGAATCGTCCACTTCGTCGGCAGCGGCACCGCCCCCAGCGGCCCCAGCCACGGAAACGTCGGCGTCAGCGGAAAATACGGAATCCCCAGCACCCGGGCCAGCGTCTTCGCGTTGCCGATCATCGGGTAGATCTCCTCGGCCCCCACGATCGAGCAGGGAATGATCGGCACCCCCTGCCGCAGTGCCGTGGAGACGAACCCGCCCCGCCCGAACCGCTGGAGCTTGTACCGCTCGCTGAAGGGCTTCCCGATGCCCTTGAACCCCTCCGGCATCACCCCGACCAGTTCGCCCTGGGCCAGCAGCCGCTCGGCGTCCTCCGCGCACGCGAGCGTGTGCCCCAGCTTGCGCGCCAGTTCGTTCACCACCGGCAGCACGAAGACCAGATCCGCCGCGAGCAGCCTGAGGTGACGATTCGCCGGGTGCCGGTCGTGCACGGCCACCTGCATCATCAGCCCGTCCAGCGGCAGCGTCCCGGAGTGGTTGGCGACGATCAGCGCACCGCCCTCGGCCGGGATGTTCTCCATACCCTTCACCTCGACCCGGAAGTACTTCTCGTACACCGGCCGCAGCAGGGACATCAGGACCTGGTCGGTCAGCTCCTCGTCGTACCCGAAGTCGTCGACCTCGTAGTCTCCGGTCAGCCGCCGCCGCAGGAACGCGAGTCCGCGCGCGACGCGCTGCTCCAGGCCGGCCTCGTCGTGCGGTGGCTGCTCCACGCCCTTCTCAGGGTTCTCCCGGGTCACATGCACATCCTCCTGCGCGGGGATCCGCACGGCGAGAGGCTGGACCTCCCGCACCCCTGCGGACTCGCGCACCACCGCCGCGGGCTCGCGCACCGCCGCCTGCTCGGCACCGCCCTTGCGCCGGCTCCCCGCGGCCCGGCGCCGGGCCGGCCGCTGCACGGCAGCCCCGCGGGACCGGTCGTCGTCGAACGGAATGACCTTGGCGTCCGCCATCGTTGCTGCGCTCCTCAGTTGGCGCTCTGGGTCGGGTTCTGCGTCCGGGTACCCGCCGGCGTCCGCCCGCCGCCCAGGGCGGGCAGCACGGCGAGCCGGTCGACGGCCGCGGCCACGGCCTGGGGCGGCAGCAGCCCCGGGACCTGGGCGAGCGCGAAGTCCGCGAAGGTCTCGGCCGTCGTGTACCTCGGCCTGAATCCCAGCGTCTCGCGCATCTGGACGGTGTCCACCACCCGGCCGTGCGTCAGCAGCCGGATCTGCTCGGGCGAGAAGTCGCTCATGCCGAGCGTCCGCACCAGGGACCCGGCCCAGGTGACCGCCGGCAGCAGCAACGGCACGGTGGGCCGCCCCAGCCGCCGCGAACACTGCGAGAGCAGCAGCACCCCGTCACCCGCGATGTTGAACGTGCCGCTGTTCAGCGTCCCCCGGGCCGGCTCGCGCGAGCCGATCCGCAGCACCTCGATCACGTCGTCCTCGTGCACGAACTGCAGCCGCGGGTCGTACCCGAGCACGGTGGGCAGCACCGGCAGCGAGAAGTAGGAGGCGAGCGGGGTGTCAGCGGTGGGCCCGAGGATGTTGGCGAACCGCAGCACGCAGACCGCCACGTCGGGCCGCCTCCGGGCGAAGCCGCGCACATACCCCTCCACCTCCACCGTGTCCTTCGCGAACCCGCCGCTGGGCAGCGATTTCGGCGGGGTGGTCTCGGTGAAGACGGCCGGGTCCTTCGGCGCGGAGCCGTACACGTTCGTACTGGACTTGATCACCAGCCGCTTGACGTTCGGCGACTTCTGGCAGGCGCCGAGCAGCTGCATCGTCCCGATGACGTTGGTCTCCTTGACGGTGGCCCGGCTCCCGCTGCCCAGCGGAGTACCGGTCACGTCCATGTGGACGACCGTGTCGGCACCGCTCTCGGCCAGCACCCGGGCGATGCTCGGCTGGCGGATGTCGGTCTGGATGAAGTCCGCCCCGCCCAGGTGGTGCTCGGGCGCCACCGCGTCCACGGCGACCACCCGGTCCACCTCGGGGTCACGCTGGATCCGCCGTACGAAACGGCCCCCGAGTTGACGGGCCACTCCGGTCACGAGCACGACCTTCCCCAAGATCAGCGCCTTTCTTCCGTGTTCCCGTATGCGGGCCAACTTAGCGGGTCGGTGTTGCGGCGGCATGACCCCCGACAGGCCACGATGCGTCGCAACGGCCGGAAAACGCAGTGGCCCCCCACCGTACTGGTGGGGGGCCACACACAAGCTCTCGCGGCTCGGCGCCGTACTTACTTCTTGTTACGACGCTGAACACGCGTGCGCTTGAGCAGCTTGCGGTGCTTCTTCTTGGCCATCCGCTTGCGCCGCTTCTTGATAACAGAGCCCACGACTACCCTCGCTCACTTCTCATCACTCGGTGCTGGGCATCATGGGCCCACACGACCTACGAGGGGCTAGCCTACCCGCCCGAGCGCTGAGCTCGTAATCGAGGTGCTCCGGGTATCCCGAAACCGTCGTCAGGCGGTCTCCACCCCCACGTAGCTCTCGCGGAGGTACTCGTGTACCGCTTGCTCGGGGACGCGGAAGGACCGCCCCACCCGAATCGCGGGCAGATGACCGCTGTGCACCAGCCGGTACACGGTCATCTTCGACACTCGCATCACCGCGGCGACCTCCGCCACGGTCAGGAACACGACCTCGTTCAGAGGCCTCTCGCCAGCTGCCATGACACACCTGAACCTTCCGCACTCGACGGGCCACCGGCTTCCCCTTCCGGTGACTCTTCGTCGTTGCGTGCTCACTCCCCAATGTAGGGGCGGGTGATGCGAGTGGGGAAGAGGTGCACCCATCGGCGGCCTACTGTGACAGACACGCTCGATTGAGTACGTAGCGGGTAAGCGGCGTGTAGCAACAGGACCGCACGCCGTCATCAACCGGAACGGCGACGGCCACCACCCCCTCGGCCTCCCCCACGAAGGGCGCGGGGTCATCCGTATCCGCCAGCCCAATGGCCTCGAACCCGAGCTGACCTGCACCGCAGACCCAGCCATGGTCCCCGACCACCAGCTCGGGCAGAGGGCCGCCGCTCCCCGCCGCCGCATCCAGCGCCACCCGAACCGGCAGCGGCGAATGCGTATGTGCCCCCGGCGCACAACCGGGGCGCTCACGGCCCACTTCTCTCACGAACCCGACTCCTCGTACGTAATCGAGAGTGCACGTACGTAGGCCGAACCGGGTCGTTATGTCGACACAGCGACCCTGCGCCGGGGTGAGAATCTCACATCCCGCCGCCGACAGGGCGTGCGCGAGACCGGCGTAGAACCCGGTCAGCCGGTGCGGATGCCCGGTGCCGAACAACACGGGAGCCCGCCGCCGGGCCACCACCGCCACCCGCTCGGCGAACGCGTCCAGCCCGGCGATCGTCAGGTCGGGATCGATCACATCATGCCCTGAAACGCACCGCGGATCGTCCGAAACCCCACACTTGGCCGCCATCAACCGAACCAACTCCTGCTCGCCCCACCTCCCTTGCGGATCGATCCCGATCAACACCCGAGGATCCCGAGCAGCGAACAGCCGATACCGCCCCAGACTCCGCTCCCGCGGGTTCCCCACCACCCCCGCCAGCCCGGCCCCCACCAAATAGCCCCGAAGCCCACCACCACCACCCACCCCACCCATCCTGAAGGCCCCTCACCCCCACCGCCCCCACAACCCCCGAACACCGCACAGTCGGCCTAACCCCCACACCCCGCACCCGGCACTGAGGACACCTTCCAGCCCATCCGCCAGACGCTTCCAGCCCGTCCGGCAGACGCTTTCAGCCCGTCCGGCGTTTGAGGACGAGGCCGCAGGCCGATGCGGGGGTCCGGGGGCGGCAGCCCCCGAACCGGGCGGTCGAAGGGGGCCCACCCCCTGGAAGGACGGGACGGGTAGGGGCGGCGGGGGCGAGAAACTACGGCAGCAACCCCCGCAGCGGGAACACGGCCCGCCGAGTCGCCAGCACCGCCTGATCCAGCCGGTCCGCGGGATCGTACCCCCCGTCCCACGACGCCCACCCCACCGGCCAACGCCCATCCGTCATCCGCCCCGGCCCCAACTGCCGCGTCCGAGCGAACACTTCCTGCCGCCACCCCTCCGGAACCACCGTCTCCGGCAACACCTCCCGCCCCGCCGCGATCGCCACCAGATGCGTCCACGACCGAGGCACGACATCCACCACCTCGTACCCCCCGCCCCCCAACGCGACCCACTTCCCCCCGGCGTACTCGTGCGCCAGCTCATGACACGCCACCTGCACCGCCCGCTGCGCGTCCAGCGAGACCGCCAGATGAGCCAGCGGATCCTCGAAGTGCGTGTCGGCGCCGTGCTGCGTCACCAGCACCTGCGGCCGGAAGTCGGCGACCAGCTCCGGCACGACGGCGTGAAACGCCCGCACCCACCCCGCGTCCCCGGTCCCCGCCGGCAACGCCACGTTCACCGCGGCACCCTCCCCCGCCCCGGCACCGACCTCCTCCGGCCAGCCGGTCTGCGGGAACAACGTACGGGGATGCTCGTGCAGCGAGATCGTCAGCACCCGCGGATCATCCCAGAACGCGGCCTGCACCCCGTCCCCGTGGTGCACGTCCACATCCACGTACGCGACCCGCTCGGCCCCCAGCTCCAACAGCCGCGCGATGGCGAGCGACGCGTCGTTGTAGATGCAGAACCCCGACGCGGCCCCCGGCATCGCGTGGTGCAACCCACCTGCGAAGTTCACGGCGTGGTCGACGTCCCCCCGCCACACCGCCTCGGCCGCCCCCACCGACTGCCCCGCGATCAGGGCGGACACCTCGTGCATCCCGGCGAAGGCGGGGTCGTCCACCGTACCCAGGCCGTACGACTGGTCGGCCGCCGCGGGCTCCGCCGAGGCCGCCTTCACGGCCTCGATGTAGTCCTCCCGGTGCACCAGCCGCAGCGTCGACTCCCCGGCCGGCTTGGCGGCGACGACGTCCACCACCCGGTCCAGCCCGAAGGCACCGACCAGACTCCGGGTCAACGCCAGCCGGACCGGATCCATCGGATGGCCCCGACCGAAGTCATAGCCCGTTACTGCCTCGTCCCACATCAGCTGTGCGCGGCCGCTCATGCCCGCCACCGTATCGGTCCGACCTGGTCGCGAACGAACGGGCATACACCAACGTCACCAGCACCAACACCATCGGAACCAACATCGCCCCGCGATAGCTCCACGCATCCCCGAGCGCCCCGACCAACGGGGAACCGATCAGGAAACCGACATAGTTGAAGATGTTCAGCCGTGCGATGGCCGCGTCCGAAGACCCCGGGAACAGCCTCCCCGCCGCCGCGAAGGTCTGCGGCACCAGCACGCACAAGCCCAGCCCCAGCAGAGTGAACCCGGCCATGCCGACCCAGGCCCCCGGCGCCGCCGCCACCACCGCGAACCCGACGGCCGCCACCAGCGACCCCAGTCGCACGACGGTCACCGCACCGAACCGCCGCACCCCGAAGTCCCCGAGGGCCCGCCCGACCAGCGTGGTCACCATGTACACGTTGTACGGCACCGTGGCGAGCTGTTCACTGCTGCCCAGTACGTCCTTCAGGTACTTCGCACTCCAGTTGGAGACGGTCGAGTCTCCGATGTAGGCGAAGGTCATCACCAGACACAGCGGCAGCAGCACCTTGAAGACGACACCACTGGCACCCCCGCCCTCACCGGCCGTCCCGTCCGCCACCGGCGCGGGATCGCCGTCCACGTACCACCGGCTGCCCACCAGCGCGGCCGGCAGCAGCACCGCGACCACCGGCAGGTACGACACCCACAGCGCGAGGTGCCAGTGCGCCCCCACCCAGGCCAGTGACGCCCCGAGAATTCCGCCCAGGCTGTACGCGGCATGGAAGCTGAGCATGATGCTGCGTCCGTACGTCCGCTGCAGACTCACCCCGAGCATGTTCATCGAGGCGTCCAGCGCGCCCACGGCAAGTCCGAACGCGGCCAGCGCCACCGCCAGCTCGGCCATCACCCCGCCGGACCCCACCCCGAGCAGCGCCAGCATCACCACCGGCTGGGACCAGCGCAGCAGCCGACTCGGCCGTATGCGCTTCACCAACTGCTCGGTGGTGACGCTGCCGACGCCGGCCAGGACGGGCACGGCAGCCAGGAAGACCGGCAACAGCGCGTCGGAGACGCCGTACCGGTCCTGGATGGCGGGGATGCGCGTCACCAGCAGCGCGAAGGTGGCACCCTGAGTGAAGAAACTGAACGCCAGCGAGGCCCTACCGCGCCGCAGCACATCTGTCATGGCGGCGAGCGTAGGGCCCCGGCGTACTCGTGGGTAGATCCAGCCAAAGATGAATTTCCTTCAGCTTTACCGCCCTGCTCCTCAGGCGGCGACCGCGAGCCCCTGCTCCCGCTCCTGTGCCGCTTCCTGGCGCTTCACCTCGTCGGTGATCAGGCGCGCCATCGGCTCCGCCGCCGCCCCGCCGCAGAGCACCATCCCGAGGCTGATCGCGACGACCAGGAGGAGAGAGCTCAGCCAGACCATGGTGGCCACGGGGATCGTGTAGGCGCCGACGACCCGGGCGACGCACTCCGCCAGCAGCACCAGGCCCCAGAGCACGGAGAAGACCCGCTCCTTGCGCAGGAACTCCGCCGATCGGACCGCGCTCCCGGACGCCAGCCGCTCCCAGGCGGCCTCCCGGGCCGCGTCGCCCTTCACCAGGAACGGCTTCAGCCCTGCCGTCATCATCGGCCTGCCCAGCGCCACCGACACCAGGATCCCGATGCCCACGGTGCTGCTGACCGCGCCGTCCTTGGCGAGCATCAGCCGCGGGTCACCGGAGACGAAGCTCAGAGCCAGCCCGACCACGTTCACGACCAGGATCAGTGCCGCCAGCCCATTGATCCGGCGCTCCCGCACCACACTCCAGACCGTCCGGACGGCCGGCACCACGCTGCTCCAGGCGAGCGCCGCGAAGGTGCTCATCCCGAAGGCCTCCTTGAAGAAGTAGTACGACCCGAGGGGCACCGCCACGTCCACGATCAGCGGCCGGAGGTTCTCCAGCACGCTGGGCTGCTGCTTGCGCTCGTTCTGGGACCCGGTGTTCGTCGTCTTCGTCATGCCCTCAGCTTCGCGCCCGGACGGGGTCCCCCAGTAGAAACGATCGTCCGCAGCTCGGCATGACAATTGTCAGCCTCGCCGCCATGCCCCCGGTCATTCCAGCAGGTCAACCAACTGCCCGAGGTCGGCGAAGAGTTGGGTGGCACCCGCCAGCCGCTCGGCCGGTGTCATGGCGGTGAACCCGTAGACGTCCATGCCGGCCGCCACGGCCGCCCGCACCCCCAGCGGACTGTCCTCGACCACGGCACACCGCTCCGGCGCGACCCCCATCCGCTCCGCCGCGTACAGGAACAGGTCAGGCGCCGGCTTCCCGCGCCCCACGTCCTGCGCGCTGAAGATCCGAGACGCGTCGAACCACTGGTCGAGCCCGGTCGTCCGGTGCCCCACCCGAATCCGCTCATGACTCCCCGAGGAGGCCACGCAGTACGGCACCCCGTCCACCGCCAGCCGCGCCAGCACCTCCGCCGCTCCCGCCACGGGCTTCAACTCCGCGGCGAAGGCGGCGAACACGCGCGTGTGGAAGACATCGTCGAAGTCGTCCGGCAGCCGCTGCCCCGTGCGCTCCAGGACGAGTTCGTGGACCCGGTGCATCGCGGACCCCATGTAGTCCCGTATGGAGTCCTCGTAGGAGGTCGGGTGCCCCAACTCGGTGAGATAGGCGGCCAGCAGCCGGTTGGAGATGGGCTCGCTGTCGACGAGGACGCCGTCGTTGTCGAAGATAACCAGGTCGTAGCGCATGCCACCGAGCTTAAACGGCGCCGTAAACGCAGAAAGGCCCACGCCGCTATGGCGTAGGCCTTTCTCAATATTTGTTCGGCGGCGTCCTACTCTCCCACAGGGTCCCCCCTGCAGTACCATCGGCGCTGTAAGGCTTAGCTTCCGGGTTCGGAAT